>NZ_JBHVOC010000022.1:0-178330 GCF_044142145.1 Streptomyces sp. BK79 | reverse complement strand
ACTGCGGCACACGTCGTCGTCGATGTGTTCGTAGCCCGCTTCCGGGCGGCTCTGGCCTGCGGTGGCGGAGGAATCTTCGGGCCCTCGAGGACCGGTCATACGGTCTGGCGGGCCATGGCGAGGCCGAGTCCGGAACCGGGCAGCGGGCCAGTCGCGAGGGGATGCCGCGCCGCAGGACGCCGTCGGCATTGGACGTACGCAGCGGGGAGTCCCGGGGATTCTCCGGGTCGCAGGCGACGCGGGTCACGATCCTCGGTTCTTGCCCCGACCACTGCGCTCGATGCCGTCGGCGTCGGTGAACTTGTACCAGGCCGTTCCGTCTGTGGTCCTGAAGTCGAAAGAGGCGGGTACGGTGCCCCCTCGCCGCCTCAGCGCGAGGTGGACCAGCGTCACGTTCACCGCAAAGGACAGCAGGACTGCGCCAAGGCCGAGCGGGGTCGCCGCGGCGATCGGGCGGATGACCGTCTCCGCCCCGTGTGTGGCGCCGACCCAGATCGCGTAGCCGACGTAGGCGAGGAGGAGACCGAACGCGATCACCTGTCGCCGCTGGTACTTCGGATGGTATGCCACCTCCTCTGCCTCTCCCGGTGGAGCCGGCGGGGTGACCGTGACGCGGGCGTTGCCGACTGGGTCGCGCCGCGCGGGGAGTGCGGCGGTCGCGGCGGGGACGAAGGCAGTCGCGGCCGTGGAGTTGCCGCCGGCCACGCGGTGCACGGTGCTGTCGGTGAGCACGATCTCGACGTGGCGCCCGTCGTCGGTACGGACCTCCTGAACCACGGCGAGGGGGCTACCGAAAACCTACCGCGAGGAGGAATGGGCCCGATGCCTCTGCCGCCACCATGATCGCAGGGGCGAGCGCCGCTGGGGAACCCAGGGCCGTCACTCACCGTGTGCGCTTCGCGGAAGGTGAGACACAACCTGGGCGCCGACAGCACTTGTCGCTCCGGCCGGGACACGCCTCGGCTTCACCGGGGCTCGTGGTCACGGCACGGAACGCAGCGGCGGGTGCTGTGTCGTTATCCCTGCGGGTTGGAGCAGCGGTGGAGGTTCCGGGCCAGGATCCTCGGTGACGACGACACCAGCGGTCGCATGGTCGAGACCGTCCGGCCAGCGAGTGTTCTCGCTGGCCACCGCACCGGTCAGGCGTGCCTGGAGCAGGTCGGCCGTACTCAGGTCGGCGCCGCGCAAGTCGGCCAGACGCAGGTCGGCTCGGCGGAAGACCGCTCCGCCCGCGTCAGCCTTGCGCAGGTTCGCCTCGCGCAAGTCCGCTTCGGTGAAGTCCGCTTCGCGCAGGTCGGTTTCGACCAGCCGTGCACCCCGCAGGTCGGCCAGCACGCAGCGGGCCCGGCGCAGGATCGCCGTCTTGAGGTCGGCGTGCCGAAGATTGACCGAGACGAGAGAGGCTTGCGTCAGGTTGGCGTGGTACAGGCCCGCCGCCTCCATGCAGGACCGGTCGAGGTTCACCTCGTGCAGCCACAGCCCGTCACAGTCGGCCCTGCGCAGGTCCGTGACACTGAGGTTGATCCAGGACTGTTCCCGGGGTTGCAGCAGCAACACGCCGAGCCCGGTCAGCGCCACCTGGGCGTCGGCGGCGCGGATCTCCAGCGGCACGACGTCGTTGATGGGAACGTCCGCCGCTGGAGCCTCCGGTCCGGCGGGCGGCCAGGGCAGATGCGTACGCAGGTAGGCCGCCTGGATGGATATGACGGCCTCGCGGTCGCGGGCGGAATGCTCCGCGATCCGCCACAGCGCGTGGAGCCCGCCGATGCGTGTTTCCAGCTTGTCACTGCCGAGCTGGTCGACGGCCGTGCTGAACCGGTCGGTGACGTAGCCCTCCTGAGTGGCGCGCAGACCCTCCTGGCTCACGCGCAGTTGCCTCCACGTGGCGTATGCGCCGAACAACAGGACCATGCCGCCCACGGCTTGCAGAAGAGTCGCACGAACGTCGTTCACCGCCTTGAGCCGGTCCTGGGCGGCGACGCTTGCCCCGGCGAGATCGTGGTCGACCACGACACCCGGCAGGACGACGAGCACGATCCCCAACACGGCCGAGGCGGCCGTCGCAGCCATCACGACCGCGACGGCACGATGTCCCACCTGCCGGTCGCGCCACGGTCTGCGGCCCCGGCCCGGATCCCTCGTCCCCATGAACATGGAACCCTAGGCGCCGCCCAATAGACGATCAAGATGCTCGGCTCGGGCCACCGGCGACGCGGCCGGCGGTCCTTTCCCGTAGGAGAGTTACACCGGGCTGCTACCAGAACAGACGATCGTCAGGTACGCCCCGCCCTGGCTCACTGCCGGATCAGTGACTCCAGGAGTGCGCGGCCGTGCTGCCACGATCCCAAGTCACTGGCGGAGTTGATGTGTCCGCACGCGCCCGCCAGATGCCAAGGCGCTTGCCATCGCGCCGCGAAGTCGGCCGCAGCCTCGGGGGTGCAGTACGGGTCATCGGCACTGCCTACCACCAGGGCCGGGCACGGCAGCGGTTGGGCCGACACCTCGAGGAATGTCGCGGCCGCCCGGCGTGGGAAGGCCGGCCCGTGCGGGTCGGGCGGCGCGACCAGGAATGCGCCGCCTGTCGGACTCGAAGGGTTCTTGTTCAGCCAGGCGGACGCAGCCCAGCAGCCCAGGCTGTGGGCCACCAGCACAACGTGGCTCGCCTGCCGAGAAGCGGCGTCGTAGGCCTCCTGGACAGCATCGACCCAGTCATCCAGATCGGGGGCGGACCACGAGGCAGGGCGGATCCTCACCGCCGCGGCGCCCCACTGCCGCTCCCACAGGGTCTGCCAGTGCTGCCCGTCCGAACCGTCGATTCCAGGGATGATGACGTACGCGGCCATTGCCCACCACCGTTTCACTCGTCGCTCGCCGCTCCCTCCGTTCACGGGAGCGCCTGGGGCAGATTCTGTGGGATGCCTCAGGGCAGTGGCGGTGACGCAAGTGATCTCAAAGAAGATGGTGCGGACGACAATGGAATCACTCGACCAGATAGACCGAGACATCCTCGCTCTGCTCCAGAGCGACGGCCGGTTGACCGGCGCGGAGGTGGGGCGCCGCGTCGGGCTCTCGCAGCCGGCGGCCAACGCACGCATCCAACGGCTCGAGAAGAACGGCGTCATCACCGGCTACCGAGCCGTGGTCGACCCAATAGCCCTCGGGCTGAACATTCACGCGGTCGTCCGGCTGCGCACCACGCACGCCCAGCTCTCACGCGCCCTGGACTTCGCCTCCCGGACCTCGGAGATCACCTCCACCCTCAGAGTCACCGGGGAAGACTGCCTCATCTTCGATGTGTACTGCCCGCAGGCCGGACGACTCGAAGAAGTCGTCGACGCGCTTGCCCGCTTCGGCCCCGTCACCACCTCCCTCGTGCTCCGCGCCTACCCCCGAAAGCCGCTGGCCGACGCCACGCCCTCGGCGTCCCGCCGAGACCTCCCCACTCCCCCGTGATCTGCTCGGTCGTCCTGTTCGTCGCTGCGGCTGGGGCAACTCCGTCGGGCCGGCTCCTGCCGCCCGGTGAACATCGTGGCCATCACCGCGGTGTACAGCAACACCTACCGGCGGTCATGGCATCGACCGCCGGCCTCGGTTGGGAGCGTACGGTGTTGCCCAGCCGTCCGGGTTCATGGTGCCGATCGGGATGCCGGTGGCCCTGAGTTCGGACGGGGCCGCGCCAGCGGCAGGTGCCGGCTCGGACAACGCCGGGTAGGAGGGCTGGTAGTGCACAGGGCTGCCCCGGTCGTCGAAGGGCACACGGAAATGCTGGTGGCGGTCTCGTGATCGCCTTCCACGGTGGTGGCGGTGCCCGGCGCGCGGTGGGCGAGGACGACAGGCCGACGGTTGTCCCGGGGGCGGGTGGCGAGGGCCCCCGGGCAGGCAGGACGGGGGTCAGCCTGTGTGTACCTTCAGGGCCGTTCGGACAGCCGACTCGAGGGCGCCCTCGATCCAGGCGGGTTTGATGGAGGTGTGGTCCCCCGCGAAGTGCAGCGGCCCCTCCGACGTGGGGATGTCCGGGAACAGCTCCGCGTGCTGGCCGGGGAAGAGCACGGACGCCTCTCCGTAGGCATAGTGGTCGCGCATCCACGACTGCGTCTGGCACTTCGTGGTGAAGAAGACCTCGCACCGGCGGCCGAAGACGGCCTGCACTCCGGCGAGGGCACGCAGACAGCGCTCCTCGTCGGCGTAGGCGTCCCACTTCAGGGCGTCGTCGGACCAGCTGTACGAGGCCAGCACGATGCCGCCGTCGCTGCCTTCCATGGGGTGGGCGTGCTCGAAGTACATGAAGCGGTTGGCGTTGTCGCTGACGGATCCGCCACCGCGGACGTGCGCGGCCTCGACCTCGCCCTCCCCGGCGGGCCGGAAGGCGGTGAAGCAGTGCTTGTAGGCGTCGGGGACCGTCACGCCGAGGGTCTTCACGGACTTGTGCGCGCCGAGGTACCTGGCGTCCGTGACCTTGCCCGCGCGGTACTTCTCGTACAGGCCGTCCTCGATCGTGTCGAGGGCCTGCTTCCACTGCTCCTCGGTCAGCTCCCACCAGCGTCGGGAGAATTCCAGCAGCACCTTGGTCGCGGCGTCGTAGTGCAGCTCCGTGACGGCCCGACGCTTGCCGTAGGACAGCGGGGGGTCGAAGGCTACGTGCCGCAGCCCGGAGAAGGGAACGGTGATGATCGCCTCGTCTCCTTCGAAGACCTCTGTGGTGCCTCCCTCACCCGTCTGGCAGTCCTCCGAGACGGTGTACACCCGTACCTTGCCGCCGGTGCGTTCGATGCGAACGGCGCGGCGGTCGAGCCGTACCTTCCCCTTCACCGGCGCGTACATCGCGTCGGCGAGCAGCGCGGTGCCGCCCTTGATCTCCCAGAACTTGGTCCTGGGGTCGATGAGCGCGCTGGACAGGAAGCTGTGCAGGAAGGACAGGTGGAGCCGCGAGGTCAGGTTCTGGATGGTTCCGATCAGGTCGATGGTCCGTGTGTCGAGTCCGGCGGCTTCGGTGAGGTAGCGGTACATGGACCAGTGGCCGTACTTCTCGAGGACCTCGGTCCACCCGTCGACGAGTGCGGTTCCCTCCTTGCCCCTGATCAGCCGGTGTACGGGTTCGAGGGCTTCGGCGAGGATGGCGGCCGCGGTCTTCTTGCGATTGGCGCCGGGGACTTCGAAGGTGCCGTTGACCCGTTCCGGGTTCTTCTCGTAGTCGGCCCGCCGCTCGTGGACACCGTTGACGTGAATCCAGGTGCGGTTGGTCTTCTTCGCCGGGTCGTCGGGGTCGACGTCGACCAGGTAGAACTCCTGGCGGGGGAGGTCGAACTTCTCGAGCAGGGCCATGAGGAGCGGATGGCTCTCCGGCAGCCGCATGGCTCCGCCCTCGGCGTACTGCCGGGGGTCGGCGAAGGGTTGCCTGCCCCTCTCGTGACCGCCCTTGCGGAAGGTCTTGATACGGCCGCCGACCCGGTTGCCGTTGGCCTCGATCACGACGACGTCGTGGCCCGCCCGGTTGAGCAGGTCGGCGGCCAGCAGTCCGGCCGGACCGGCCCCGACGACCAGGACCCGCTTGGTGGCCTTCCCCCGGCTGGCGGGCAAGCCGTCATTGACCGCCTTCACGTAGGCCGGAACCAGGGGTTTGTCGTTCTCGTCGTGGACGACGACCGCACGGGCGACCGTCCGGTACGCCTCGGGGTCGGTGCCGGGCGGAGCCGCGGCCGGTGTGACCGTGGGGGTGGTCGCGGGGGTGAGCGCCGTCGCGGGGGTGACGGAGGCGGTGGCAAGTCCGACCGCGAGTGCGGAGGCTCCGGTCGCCGTGACCACCGAGCGCCGCGAGGGCGTGGTGCGGCGGGGCGCCGGTGGCCGGGTCGGTACGCCATCAGCGCCGGACGCGGGCTGCGCCTCGACGGTCGCGCTGACCTGCGCTGCGGACGACGTGCTGGTACCTGAGGTGTTCGCGTTCTGAGTGTTCATCGCGTCCCACCCTTGACGCAGGAGCGGCGCGGTGGCGGTGCCCTCACACGGACGGGAGGCGTAAACCACTCGATGCGGTCCGCGGACCGTACCGGGGTTCACCCACACCGTCGTCACCGACCTGCCTGCACCTCACTGGGGGGAGGCCGCGCAGCACCCGCCGATGCCCGTCAGTGCTGGTGCCGGCCGGGCCGGCCCGCCTGTCCGCCCTTCTGGCAGCCGAGGTTCAGCAGTCCGCTTCCGTACGCCTCCTGGCGGCGTCCCAGTGGGCGATGTCAGTGCCAACACCTGGTCTTCGCGGGTGAGTTCAGCGACCCAGTCCTACGCCTACGTGCACGCGTCCGCCGTGCGCGAGACCCCGGCCGGCCGCTCCCTCGCCCTGGAGACCTCGAGTGGTGCCACGCCGGACGGCGAGGCGGCCAACGCCCGGTTCTTCGACGGGTCCTGACCGCACCGGCCGCCGCCGCGACGGCGCTGCTCGCGGTCGCCGTCGTAGCCGACAGCCGCTACTACCGGCCGCGGCCGTCGGCCTTCCTGGATCCGGTCGTCACGGCCGGCGGCGACCAGCTGCGGCTGGAGTCCTTCTCCGCCTGCTGTGGCGTCCACGCGCGCCTCGACGTCCTCTCCCCCGGCCTCGACGGTGACGACGTCGGAACCATCAACGTCGACATCAACACACCGGTGCGCCTGGTCCTCGACAGGAGGGCAGTTGCAGGCGTTGATACGCAACCGGTCGAGCTCACCCAAGCCCGTCATCGACGCACTGCGGGCGGCGGCCGAGACCGGCGCGTACGCCTCGGTCTGGTCCGCACTGGAGGCCGCCCTGCCCGCGCTGCTGCGCGGCACACCGGTCCGGGAAGCCGGGGCGTTCATCGCGCTCGCGGTCGAGTGCGCATCGCGCTGCGCGGCCAAGGGCGGTATCCCCGAGGTAGGGACGGTCGCCGGGCGCACCGGGTCGAGCCAGACGGTCGAGCACCCCAGGCTGCTGCGAGACGTCCTGCGCTGAGGCCACCGGTCCGTCCCCGGACGGACGCTGCCGGCCCTCGCCGGAGGGCCAGGGGACCGGCCGACAGGAGCGCGCGCCGAGAACCACGGGCGGCGCGCGGTCCGTCGGCCGGGCGGGTCAGATGCCCATGGAGGCCATTTCGATGGGTGAGCGGTAGTTGGCCGCGGCGGTGACCACACAGGCGCGGTACGTCCGATCGCTCTTCACGGCCAGGAAGTAATCGCGAAGATTCTTCCAGTAGTTGACCAGATAGCCGAGTCCGGGCACGAATCCGGCCGGACGCGGCACGAGGGCGAACGCCTCGCTGCACTTGAGGATCTCGCCAGTGGCCGTGGACAGTACGTTGGCCACCTCCGCGTTCATGTTCCAGCCGGCCGCCAGCTCCGGCGTCCAGATGGCCCCGGCGATGGCCCGCAACTGTTCCTGCTCGTCGGGGGTGGGGTCGCTCACCGCGCGCGACTGCGCGGCCACCTGTGCGCCGGGCGGCGGACCCCCGACGGCTGCCGTGGCCGGTCCCGCCACGGCCGTCGCGACCAGGATCGCCGTGAGCGTGACGGCGATCCTGGTGCCGCCGCCTCGTCTGTGCCCGCTGCCTGTGGTCACCGTGTGTCCCTTCCGTGGCTGACTGCTTCGACGCCCGAAGGTGACACGGTGCGGACAAGGCGGTCAACGGCGGCAATCACGCCACACAACCGCAGGATCCGGTCGGCACTTCACCGATGGGCGACCTGAGGCGGGACAGCTCCAGGTCGCCCACGCCGACCTCGCGCAGGCGCGCGTTGCGGTCCAGGTGGGTGCGGCGGGAGCCCATCGCGCCCGCGTAGGCCACCGGCAGGCGCAGCGCCGGCTTCAGCAGCGGTACGTCGAACTAGGCGTCGTCGTACGGAGGCGGATCGATCGACGGCAGGATGGTCAAGGTGCCCACCGGCGTGCGGCGCCGCAGCGGAAGCCGCTGAACAGGCGGGCACGTGACGAACGTGTTGCCGGAGGGATTCGCACAACCTTCCCCGCCTGTTCTCCCGTCCCACTGGTCCGGGCGGGCCGGTCCTGCCGCTCTCTGCCGCTGGACGCGCGCCTGTCCGCCCCACGTGTCGGGGACGTGGTGACGAAAGACCCCTGTCGTACGAAAGCGACAACGCCCCTCCCCGGCGGCCGCTGGCCTGGGCCCGACGAAGGCCGCCCCCGCGGGCCCGGACGGGCTGGACGTGACCCGGGAGACCCGCCCGGTCGTCCCCGGCGCCCGGCTCACCTCGTTCTCCCGCCTGGAGCGGGACAAGTGGCTCCGCGCCGACGCCCTGAGCTTGGACCTCACCAGGGGGACGGAGGTCGACTACCTCGACAGCGGCAGGACGTCGAAGCCGCAGACCGTCAGCGAGATGGCGAAGCGGCACGATCCGGGCGCGGGACGGCGTACCGTCGCCGCGATCAACGCGGACTTCTTCGACATCAACGCCACCGGTCGCTCCGGCCTTCGCCAACACCCTGCTCGACGCGACCGGCGTCCTTCTCGGCCGATTCCCGCTCAGTCGTGACCGGGTGTGGCTGGTCGTACGAGACGCGGGCCTGACGGAACGACAGGTGGGCGACTCGTGGTGGAGCGCTCCCTGTCAGCCGACCTGCTGCACCTTGATCGCGTCGCTCACCCGAACCGTCCCGGCCGCAAGGACGTCCAGGCAGACACCGAGCACGATGCCGGGATCAGCCGAGAGTTCGTGGACGGTCGAAGTACGTGTCAACTGGCCCGAAGACCGACCGCCAGCGTCAGTTCAAGGACCCGGTGGGGCGATGCGAGGTCCGGAAACAGCTCCCGCAGCTGCGACATCCGGTACCGGACTGTCTGGGGATGGACGAACAGCGCCGCCGCCACCTCGTCCCGCCTGCCCTGGTGCAGCAGCCACGCCCGCAGCGTCTCCTCCAGCCGCTGTGCGGTCGCGACAGGCAAGGTGCGCAACGGTGCGAGGGCTCGGGTACGCAGGTCTGCGAACGCGTCCACATCGGCGCTCAGCACCAGCTCGGGCAGGTGGTCCTCGGTGTCGCGGATATCAGGGGAGAGGGAGCGCGCGCGTGCGGCTCGTGCGTACGAGGCGGACGCACGAGTCCATGGCCGGGCCGGGCCGACCACGGCGGTGCGGTCGGTCAGCTGCCGCAACAGATGTGATCGGTCGGCATCCGGGACGAGCAGGACACCGGTGGCGTCCGGCAGATCGTCGAGGACGAGGGTGCTCGGGTCGAGCGCGCGGTAGGCGGGCCGGGTCTGGGCGGCGGGCAGCAGGACCGCGGTCAGCGTAACCGGAGGCTGCCATCCGGCCCGTTGAGCAGAGGCCAGCAACACGTCCGGGCTCGCGCCGGCGAGGAGGTCGCGGACCAGGTGTTCCAGGTGGCGCTCGTGGGCCCTGCCCCGGGCGGCCAGTTCGTCGGCGTGGCCCGCGGCGCTCGCGGCGGAGAGCTCGTCGATGTAGGCGAAGGTCAGCTCGGCGAACTTGGCGACCTCGGCGGCGGGCAGACCTGCGGACACGGCGCCCGCTGCCAGGCATCGCCAGGCCACGCGGGCGCCGACGCGGTAGGCGCTGAGCAGAGCGTCCATCGAACGGCCGTCGCGCACCTCGCCGCGGCCCAGCTCGTAGGCCGCGTCACCGCCGTCGCCGCCCGTGGCGTTCCCGCTCGCGAGGTCCAGGTAGTGGCCGAGGGCGGTGCGCACGGCTCGGCGGATGGTGCCGCCCATGCTGCCCGAGAGGGCGTTGGCGTAGGGAGGCACCTCGTCGATGATCGCCTGGACGACCTCGTCGGCGGTGGCCTTCAGCGCGGCCCGAAGTGCGGTGACCGTCGCCTCGTCCAGGGCCAGCTCGCTGGCCCACTGGGTTACACGACTCACGTTTTTATTCCCTGCGAACAATTCCACCCACCAGATTCACGTCCTACGGTCAGGACTTTACGCCCTGAGACACAGCAAGCTGGAGTCATGACGAGTGCAGCCCTTCGCAGCAGGGCGTGGAAACTACTGGAGATGGTCACGACGCCGCTGTTGCCGTCGGACTACCTCGACCTGGTCAGCCCACTGCGTGCGGGCGCTGAGCTGCGGGGGCGCATCGAAGCCGTGCACCCCGAGACGGATGACGCCGCGACCGTCGTGATCAGGCCGGGACGGGGCTGGCGCGGCCACACAGCCGGTCAGTACCTGCGGATCGGGGTCGACGTCGACGGGGTGCGCCTGTGGCGTGCCTACTCCCTCACCTCACCGACGAACCGGCAGGACGGCCGCGTCACGATCACCGTGAAGGCGATCCCGGACGGCAAGGTCAGCAACCACCTGGTCCACAGGGCGAAACCGGGCACGCTGATCCAGCTCGACCAGCCGACCGGTGACTTCGTGCTGCCGCAGACCAAGCCCGCCAAGGTGCTCTACCTGACGGCCGGCAGCGGCATCACACCCGTGATGGGCATGCTGCGCGACACCGAGTTCGACGACGTCGTCATGGTCCACTGCGCGCCACAGCCGCAGGACGTCATCTTCCGCGACGAGCTGCACGACCTGGCCGCGGACAAGAAGCTGCGGCTCACCGAGGTGCACACCGACACCGACGGCATACTCGACATCGCCCGTCTCGGTGAACTCGTACCCGACTGGGCCGAGCGGGAGACCTGGGCCTGCGGGCCCGCAGGTCTGCTCGACGCCGTCGAAGAGCACTGGACGGAGCACGGCGTACAAGAACGCCTGCACACCGAGCGTTTCCGCCCCAGCATCGTCGTCGCCGGTGACGGCGGCGAGGTCACGTTCAGCGCCACCGGCAAGACCGTCGACGCGGACGGCGTCACGCCGTTGCTGGACGTCGGCGAGGAGGCCGGCGTGCTCATGCCCTCCGGGTGCCGCATGGGCATCTGCTTCGGCTGCGTCACCCCACTCAAGGCGGGCGCCGTCCGCGACCTGCGTACCGGCGAGCTCACCGAGGCCGAGCCGGGCGTCCTCATCCAGACCTGCGTGTCCGCCGCGGCGGGCCCCTGCGACATCGAACGGTAGGAGCACATTGACCGCCATCGACCCCACCGCCCACCTGACCGCGGAGCAGATCGAGGAGCTCGGCCGCGAGCTGGACGCGATCCGCGACGAGGTGATCAGCAGCCGAGGCGAGAAGGACGCCGCCTACATCCGTAAGGTCATCGCCGCCCAGCGCAAGCTGGAGCTGGTCAGCAGGGGCGTGCTGCTGTTCTCGATGTTCCCGCCCGCATGGCTGATCGGCACCGCCGGTCTGTCCGTGGCGAAGATCATGGACAACATGGAGATCGGCCACAACATCCTGCACGGCCAGTGGGACTGGATGCGGGACCCGAAGATCCACTCCACCACCTGGGAGTGGGACCACGTCTCGCCGGCCGACCAGTGGAAGCACTCGCACAACGAGCTGCACCACACGTACACCAACGTGATCGGCAAGGACAACGACCTCGGCTACGGCATCATGCGCGTCGACGAGGACCAGAAGTGGCACCCGTTCCACCTCGGCCAGCCGCTGTGGAACTTCATCAACGCCTGCTTCTTCGAGTACGGCATCGCAGCGTACGACCTGGAGCTCGGCAAGAACCTGGACAAGCGCCGCCGCAAGAACCCGGAGTTCCGCGCGCGGGCCAAGGCCGTGGGCCGCAAGATCCGCAAACAGGTTCTCAAGGACTACGTGATCCACCCGCTGCTGTCGGGCCCATCGTTCCTCCCCACGCTCGCCGCCACGTTCACGGCCAACCTCGTCCGCAACCTCTGGTCCCACTCGGTGATCATGTGCGGACACTTCCCCGAGGGCGTGCAGGTCTTCGAGCGCCGGTCGATCAAGGACGAGACGCGCGGCCAGTGGTACCTGCGCCAGATGATGGGCTCGGCAAACATCAGCGGCAGCAAGGCCATGCACTTCATGACCGGCAATCTGTCGCACCAGATCGAACACCACCTGTTCCCCGATCTGCCGAGCAACCGGTACGCCGAGGTCGCGGTGAAGGTGCGCGCCCTGTTCGAGAAGTACGAGCTGGAGTACGTCACAGGGCCACTGCCCAAGCAGGTGTTCTCCGCGTGGCGCAAGGTCATCCGGCTCTCGCTGCCGAACAAGAAGCCCGAGGTCGGAACGCCGGACGGCGAGCAGGAGCTCGTCGCCGCCTGATTGTTGCAAGCGCCTGGCTCACGAACCCGAGGTCAGGCGCCCTTGTCCGCGGGCTCCAGAATCGCCACGCATTCCACGTGATGCGTCATCGGGACACGTCGGCTGTGAGGCGGCCGGAGCGTCAAATGAGCGTCATGTCCGACGGACTTTCCCTCCTCCTTTGGCCGGTGCACGGGGCTGTCCGCGTTTCTGATGCCCGTGGCCGTCACGTTGCTGCTCGGGCGGCAGGTCAGCTGCTGGAGGTGCTGCGGGATGCCCGGCGCAGCGCTCGTCACCGGGCCGCCCGGGCGAACCCGGTGGGCCGGTGACGAGGCTGGACATCCAGACCGACTCGTCGCCGGGTTTCACCTCTCGCACATCGGCGTCCGCCCCGGACGCCTGCCCGGGTATTGCTCAGGCGTCGATGATCACGGGGATGATCAGGGGCTTGCGGCGGTGGGTGCGGAACGCCCAGTTCGCCACGGCGCGGGCCACGAGCTGTTCGAGCTGGCGGGCGTCCCCGACGCCTTCCTCGGCAGCGGTGGCCAGCGTCTTCTCGATGACGGGGATGACCGGCTCGAAGGTGGCGTCGTCGTGGACGAAGCCCCGGGCCAGGAAGTCGGGGGCCTCGGCGAGGGCGCCGGTGTCCGCGTCTACGATCGCCACCACCGTGACCACGCCTTCGGCGGCGAGGGTGAGACGGTCCTTGAGGGACGCCTCGGTGGCACCGCCGACCTCCATGCCGTCCACGTAGACGTTGCCTGCGGGAACCTTGCCGGTGACGGACGCCCGCCCGTCGACCAGGTCGACGACGACGCCGTCCTCGGCGATGACCACCCGGTCGGGGTCCACACCGGTGCGGATGGCGAGGTCGCCGTTGGCCCGCAGGTGGCGCCATTCGCCGTGCACGGGCATGACATTGCGGGGCTTGACGATGTTGTAGCAGTAGACGAGTTCGCCGGCGCTGGCATGCCCGGAGACGTGCACCTTGGCGTTGCCCTTGTGGACCACGTGGGCACCCCACCGGGTGAGACCGTTGATCACCCGGTAGATGGCGTTCTCGTTGCCGGGGATGAGAGAGCTGGCGAGCAGGACGGTGTCGTCCTTGCCGATGCGGATCATGTGGTCCCGGTTGGCCATCCGTGACAGCGCGGCCATCGGTTCGCCCTGGGAGCCGGTGCACACCAGAGCGATCTTGTGATCCGGGAGCTTCTCCAGCTCCTTCGTGCTCACGACCAGACCGGAGGGGACCTTCAGATAGCCCAGGTCCCGGGCGATGCCCATGTTGCGGACCATTGACCGGCCGACGAAGGCGACCTTGCGGCCGTGCTGGTGGGCAGCGTCCAGGACCTGCTGGATGCGGTGCACATGGCTGGCGAAACTGGAGACGATGACCCGGCGCGGCGCGGTGCGCATCACCTGCTCGATCGCCGGGTTCAACTCCCGCTCGGAGGTGGTGAAGCCGGGTACTTCGGCGTTGGTGGAGTCGGTGAGGAACAGGTCCACGCCCTCCTCGCCGAGGCGGGCGAAGGCACGCAGATCGGTGATGCGGTCGTCGAGAGGGAACTGGTCCATCTTGAAGTCGCCGGTGTGCAGCACCATCCCGGCCCGGGTGCGGATCGCGACCGCGAGGCTGTCCGGGATGGAGTGGTTGACCGCCACGAACTCGCAGTCGAAGGGCCCGAAGCCACGCCGGTCGCCCTCCCGCACCCGCACCGAGCGCGGCCGGATGCCGTGCTCCTTGAGCTTGGCCTCCAGGAACGCCAGCGTCAGCTTGGAGCCGACGACCGGGATGTCCCGCCGCTCGCGCAGCAGGTACGGCACGCCGCCGATGTGGTCCTCGTGACCGTGGGTGAGTACCACCGCCACGATGTCGTCCAGCCGGTCCCGGATCGAGGTGAAGTCCGGCAGGATCACGTCCACGCCGGGCTGGGTCTCCTCGGGGAACAGCACCCCGCAGTCGACGATGAGCAGCTTGCCCGCGTGCTCGAAGACGGTCATGTTGCGGCCGATCTCACCCAGGCCGCCCAGGGCGATGACCCGCAGACCTCCTTCGGGAAGGGGAGGGGCGGCTTTCAGTTCGGGGTGTGGATGACTCATACCCTGACGGTACCCGGAGAACGGGACAGGATGATCCACTCCCTCCTCCCGACAGGGTCGGGGCACCACATCGGGTGTCCGGGGACGCTCCGATGACGCCGGCGGCCGGACAGGGAGGGGTCAAGGCGGGGTCCAGCCAAGGTGAGCGCAAGGCTGCCACGAGATGATCTTGGAGCCCTGAAGGCGGCTGGTCAGGATGCGGTAGGCATCGCGCGGTCGAGCGGCGTCAGGTTTCCGTACAGGGTGGCGTGTGAAGCAGATGCGAGTTCGCGGGCCCGGCTCTCGGCTGCCACGTCGTGCGGTACGAAGTAGACCGGCCCCGCGGAGGAGTCCGAGCGGATCTCGCCGGCGCGGATGCCCAGGCCGTCCGGTGCTCGCTCAGACACTCGATGCGACGATGACGTAGCGGGTTCCGGTTGGATGGTTGACCGGGGGTGAGGCGCTGGGCCGGGGAGTCCGGTTGGCCCCCTTACCCAGCCGGGCCCGGGCCCGGGCGTGCCACAGCCCAGTCGCGGTGATCTTCGGTATGGGCAGGCCGCGCAGCGCGCTGGTGAGTTTGGACCACACGGTCAGGTAGCCGCACTCCTCGAACAGCGCGGCCGCCAGCAACAGGTAGACCACTACCCGAGCGGGCAGTTTACGCAGTCGCTGCTGGACGATCCCGCACGGTCGAGCAGCGCGTCGACCATCTCGAACGGCACGAGCTGCGTCAACTCCCCAGCTGGCCCGGGGCGAAGGGGCCTTCGGCTACCGCGATCTCGCGGGTGATGACGCACTGGCCCGACAGCGGAGCCTCCGGTCTGCGTATGGCCAACCACCAGACCGAGCCCTCTGCGACCAGTGATGTCACCGGAGATCCCGCAGGGGTTTGAAGAAGAGGCGGCCGCGCGGAGGGCGTCGCTGCGTTTCTGGAGCGCAAGGAGACGCGCTTCACCTGGTCAGTCCCGGTCGGTCCGGCTCGCCCAGGACCAGCTGGCCCACCCGGGCTTGGAAGGCCTTGTGCACCTCCGCCGGAGCCTTCGTCGGGGAGCCGGAGTCATACGGCGGCTGCGGGTCGTACTCGATCGCGAGCTGGATGGCCTGAGCCTCCGTCCCGCCCGCAATCCGGCCCGCGAGGGTGAGCGCCATGTCGAGGCCCGAGGAGACGCCGGCGGCGGTGACGTACTTGCCGTCGACCACCACCCGCTCCAGGGTGGGCTGCGCCCCGTAGGCGGGGAGCTGCTCGAGAGCGAGCCAGTGGGACGTGGCCCTGCGGCCCTTGAGCAGTCCGGCCGCCCCGAGGATCAGGGAGCCGGCGCAGACCGAGGTGGTCCAGGTGGTGTGCGGGTCGACGGCGCGCACCCACTCCACCAGCGGTTGGGCGCCGTCCTCCGACAGCTGGTCCAGGACGCCCGGGCCGCCGGGCATCAGCAGGATGTCCGGGCGCGTCACCTCGTCGAGGGTGGCCTCGGCGACGAGGGACAGCTCGCCGGACTCGTTCGGCACGGGGCCGCGACGCTCGGCCGCGAAGACGACGTCGGTCCGGGATAGTCGGGTCAGCACCTCGTACGGCCCGACAGCGTCGAGCGAGGTGAAGCGGGGGAAGAGGGCTATCGCAATCTGCATGGGGCTCCTCGATTCGGCGGGCCGCAGGTCATTGTTCTGCGGTGTGACGGACGGGCGGCTGAAGCTCAGCGCGCCGGTACGGGGTTGAAGCGGCGGCGGTACTCGGCCGGGGCTGTGCCCAGGGTGCGCACGAAAGCGCGGCGCATCGCCTCCGGGGTGCCGTAACCGCAGGCGCGTGAGATCTCCTCGACGCCGTCGGACGTGTCCTCTAACAGCCGGCGCGCGGCGCGGATCGGGCTGGAAGGCGCCCTCGCCGCCGGGTACCACGAGCGTGTGCGGCGCGGTCCCGTCGGCCAGGCCTGCGTCCGGTGGCAGCCGCAGTCCGCTGAAGCAGCGGGCGGGGGGCGGCCGCCGACGCTCGCCGTGCGCACCTCGTACGAGCCCTGGGGTGGCGGGCGGCGCCGGCGAAGACCTCGAGAGGTCCGCTGACGTCGAGGCTCTGGGCGCCGTCGTAGAGGATGAAGAGCACGGTGCGTGGCTGCATGGTGACCATCGTGGCCAGGTTGGGCGATGGCGGCAATGACGAGTACCCCACCATTTCTGCCATGCGGATCCGCCTTACCCGCCGTGCGGACCCGCCCGCTGCGGGCCGGTGGGTGCGCCCGCAGGGCGCCGGCCCCGGCGGTCCGGCCGCGCGTAGCGCAGGGCCGCCGCGCGAGGGAGCGCAGCGGAGGCGCGCGTCGCGCCCGGACCCGGCCCAGTGGCTGCCGCCGGCCGCCGAGGTGCCCTGCCGGTACATCGCCGAGTGGGTGGCCACGAAGCTGCGCTGGCACCTGAGCGCGGACGAGACCGAAGCGGCAGCCCCGCAGGACGCAGCGGGCGACTGCCCGGAGCAGACGTGTTCTCCCGCGCGATCGACGGCTGGTCGGCCGCCACCAGCAAGCGGGCCAAGCTCGTCCTAGACGCCTTTGACATTGCCTGGTGGCGCCGCGACCGGGCTGGCATTCCCGCAGGTCCCGGGTTCGTTCATCGCTCGGACGCGGGCAGTCAGTACACGACTTTCGCGTTCACCGCCCATCTGCTCGAGGCCGGCATCGACGCCTCGATCGGCGCCGTCGGCGACGCACTGGACAACGCGCTCATGGACCGCCAGATCGGCCTCTAAACAAGACGGAGCTGATCAAGCCCCGCCGGCCCTGGCACGGACTGGCCGACGTGGAGCTCGGCACCGCGGAATGGGTCGACTGGTTCGACAACCAGCGCCTCCATACCGCCATCGGGGACATCCCGCCCCACGAACACGAGACCAACCACTACGCTCAACACCCGGCCCCAACCGACGGCTGCAGTCAACGCATAGAGGCTCCACCGATTCCGGAGCGCTTCACGCGCAACACGTCGAGTGACATGGACTGCTACCGCGTATCCGCGTCCGCCGTCCGTATCCACGTCGTCGCTGACTCTGACCCGTACGGGTCAGGCGACCCAGATCCAGACTTTCCCTTCGGGGACGCACGGGACATGTGCCGCAGGACCTGCTAACCGAGAACGCGCCTGCCGTGAGTGGCTGAACCCCAACCCTGGTGCGGTGGCGGCCGGAGCCCGCATAGGGTCTTGGCATGGCCGACGATCAGGGACAGAGCACACGAAGGGGGCCGGGGCGCCCCCGCCAGGCGCACGTCACCCGGGCCGTCCTGGACGCCGTCGTCGACCTGGTGGCGGAGAGCGGCATGAACGCCCTGACCATGGACGCCGTGGCGGCCCGCGCCGGAGTGAGCAAACCCGCCATGTACCGGCGCTGGTCCACCAAGCAGGACCTCGTCATCGCCGCCGCGGAGTCCCGGATCGGACCGTTGACCGTGCCCGACATGGGTGATTTCCGGGCGGAACTGCGCGCCGTGCTGACCGCACGCATGGAGGCGTACCGGCAGCCCGGCGTCGACCGGCTGCTTGCCGGGGTGATCGGCGCCGCCGCCGAGGCGGGTGCCGAGCCCGGCGCCTACCGCGCCTACACGTCCCGCGTGATGAGCGAGACACGTCACCTGCTGGAGCGCGGGGTGGCGCGCGGTGACGTCCGGCCGGACGTCGACGTGGCCGACGCCGCGACGCTCGTGGCGGCGTCCCTGGTCTTCCGCATGGTCGGTGAGCAGCGGATGCCGGACGAGGCGCTCGTCGACTCGGTGGTGGATCTGATCGGCAGGGCGGTCGGCACCCGGCCGTAATCCCCCGCCCTTCCTGGCGCGCAAGTTGGGCCGTGGCCGGGTGCGCCGCTTCGCCATGCCCGGAATCGGTCACTCCGCCTTCCCTGGCCATTCGTCGAAGCAAGTCGTCCCGACCCCTTGCATCGCCACGAACCAATATCGATACTGCCGGTTACGTAATCAGTCCGCTGTCGGGAGGTACCCCATGCAGGCCGTCGCCTCGACCCCTGTGGCCAATCCCAAGCCCGTGCTCGACAAGCCCTTGATGCACTACGGCAGCCGGGTGCTAAATCGACTCGCCCCCGGCGCCGAGCAGTTCGCGTACCGACTGTTGGACATCGCCCCGCTCACCCCGCACTTCGGCGCCGTGCTCGGCGGCGTCGACCTGACCCGGCCGATCACCGACGAACTCGCCGCGGAGCTGCGCCAGGCGTTGCTCGAGTGGAAGGTGATCTTCTTCCGCGGCCAGACCGGCTTCACCGCCGAGCACCAGCTCGCCCTGTCCGGTGTTTGGGGACCGCCGGAGGCGAACCCGTTCTTCGCGCGGACCGGCACGCCGGGCATCTCCCGGCTCGCCAAGGACGCCAAGGCCGCGGGCAACAAGAACATCTGGCACAGCGACCACTCGTTCATGGCCAATCCGTCGCTCGGCGCCGTCCTGCGCGCCGTGGACGTGCCCGCCGCCGGCGGCGACACGATGTGGGCGGACATGGCTGCCGCCTACGACAACCTGCCCGCCGACCTCAAGGAGCGGATCGAGGACCTCACCGCCGTCCACGACTGGGAGCCCAGCTGGGGCGCCCTGATGAACGACGAGCAGAAGGCCGCCTTCCGCGAGACCTGGCCACAGGTCGAGCACCCCGTCGTCGTGTGCCACCCGCGCAGTGGCCGCAAGACCCTCTACGTGAACGAGCCGTTCACCCGCCACATCAAGGGCCTCTCGGACGAGGAGAACCGCGAACTGCTCGACATCCTGGTGCTCCAGGCCCGCATCCCCGAGTTCCAGATCCGCTTCCACTGGGAGTCCGACTCCATCGCGATCTGGGACAACATCGCCACCCAGCACTACGCGGTCAACGACTACTTCCCGCAGCGCCGGGTGATGGAGCGCATCGCCATCGCCGGTGTCCCGCTGTCCTGACCCGCTCTCCCCTCTCCCGAGGAGCACCCATGACCGCGGTACCCACCGTGCCCCAGCACCCCACGGGGACCACCGAGGCCACCGGCAGAGACCGTCGGCGCGCCTGGACGGTGACCGTGTTGCTCGTGGTCTTCATGATGGTCAACTTCGCGGACAAGTCCGTCCTCGGCCTCGCCGCCGACGAGATCCGCGCGGACCTCCATCTGAGCGCCACCCAGTTCGGCCTCGTCAACAGCGCGTTCTTCCTCCTGTTCTCCGTGGCCGCGGTCGTGGTCGGGCTCGCCGCCGACCAGATGTCACCGAAGCGGCTGCTCCTGGTGATGGCCGCGCTGTGGTCCGTGGCCCAGGTACCCGCGGCGATCGGCGGCGGCTTCGCCGTCCTGGTCGCCTCCCGGCTCCTCCTGGGCGCGGCGGAGGGTCCGGCCTTCCCCGTCGCCCAGCAGGCCACACTGGCCTGGTTCCCCGACCACCGGCGCAACCTCCCCGGCGCCCTCATCACCCTCGGCGTCACCCTCGGCGTGATCATCTCGGCGCCCGGCCTGTCCTGGGTGATCCAGCACCACGGATGGCGCGCCGCCCTGTGGGTGCTCGTGGCCATCGGTGCCATTTGGGCCGCGGCCTGGGCCGCCCTCGGCGCGGACGGCCGGCACCGGCCCGCCACGGCCGCCGGTGACCGCCCGGAGAAGACGCGGGCGGCGGTCCCGTACCGGAGGATCTTCGCCAGCCGCACCTGGATCGGCGCCACCCTCGCCTACTTCACCAGCTACTGGACCGTGGCCCTGATGCTGGCCTGGCTGCCGTCCTACCTGCGCAACGGCCTCGGCTACTCGGCCCACGAGGCCGGCACCGTCGTCATCGCACCGTGGACGATCGGCGCCTTCGTCCTCCTCGCGCAGGCGGGCATCACCGGCCGGCTGATGCGGCGCGGCGTCGACAGCCGCCGCGCCCGGGGCTGGGTCGGCGGCTGGATCCTTGTCCTCGGCGCCGTCTGCTGCCTGGCACTGCCGCTCGCCGACGGTACGACGGCGAAGACCGTGCTGATCGCCCTCGGTTTCGGCTTCGGCGGCTCGTACGCCACCATCGCCGCGACCACCGTCGCCGAACTCGCCCCGCCGTCCCGCGAAGGCGGCGCCCTCGGCACCATGAACGCCGTGGTGACAGCGGCCGGCCTCGCCGCGCCGGCTCTCGTCGGGGCACTCGTCGACGCCCAGGGCACCGACGGCTACCAGAGCTCCGTACTGCTGTCCGGAGTGCTCCTCGCCGCGGGCGCCGCCGCGTCCTTCCTGCTCATAGACCCGGCACGGGACATCACCCGCCTGCCCGGCTGACGCCCCCCATTTGAGGAGCTGGTCCCCTATGACCACCGCACCCCCACTCGACACCGCGCCCCTCGACCGCGCCATCACCGACCTGCGCGAGCGCGCGGCCTCCTGGACCGCGACGCCGCTCACCGAGCGGATCGGCCTGCTGGAGCGGATGCTCCCCCACATCGGCGACGGAGCGCCCGCCATGGTCGCCGACTCGGCCCGGGCCAAGGGCTACGACGCCCGGTCCGACTGGGCCGCCGAGGACTGGGTCACCGCGCCCTGGGCACTGGCCCAGACCGTGGGCGCCTACCTGCACGTGCTGCGCCGACTGGCCGCCGGGCACGACCCGGTGCCCGCCAAGGCCGTCCGCACCCGCGACGACCGCACCGTCGTCGACGTCTTCCCCGCCACGCCCGCCGACCGCCTCCTGCTCAACGGCTTCACCGCCGAGGTGTGGACCCTGCCGGGCACGACCCGCGAGCAGGTCCTGGCCCGCGCCGCGGGCGAGTACCGCGGCCGGCCCGGCGACGCGGCCGTCGCCCTGGTCCTCGGCGCCGGGAACGTC
The DNA here is from genome assembly GCF_044142145.1 of Streptomyces sp. BK79. NCBI lineage: Bacteria > Bacillati > Actinomycetota > Actinomycetes > Kitasatosporales > Streptomycetaceae > Streptomyces > Streptomyces sp. BK79. Next base: position 157,393 of record NZ_JBHVOC010000022.1, on the reverse strand, counting down.
CCGGCCATCACCCCGCTCGACATTCTGCACAAGCTGTACGCGGAGGGCCAGGTCGTCCTCGCCAAGATGAACCCGGTCAACGCCTACCTGCGCCCGCACTTCGAGAAGGTGTTCACCGAGTTCGTGGAACGCGGCTGGGTCCGCTTCGTCGACGGAGGCGCCGCCGAGGGCGCGTACCTCACCGTCCACGACGACGTCGACACCATCCACGTCACCGGCAGCGAGCGCACCCACGACGCCATCGTGTGGGGCACCGGCGAGCAGGGCGAGGAGCGCCGGCACGCGGACACCCCGCTCAACGACAAGCCGTTCACCAGCGAGCTGGGCGGCGTCAGCCCCTGCATCGTGACGCCGGGGCCGTGGAGCGCGGCGGACTTCCGCTTCCAGGCCGAGCACATCGTCACCAGCAAACTGAACAACTCCGGCCACAACTGCGTCGCCACCCAGGTCCTGCTCGTGCCCCGCCACTGGGACGGCACCGAGAGGCTGCTCACCGAGATCCGCCGCGTCCTCGGCGAACTCCCACAGCGAGACGACTACTACCCCGGCGCGGCCGACCGCCTCGCCGCGGTGACCCGCGCCCATCCCGAGGCCGAAACCCACGGCGACGACACCTGCCGCCTCCTGGTCCCGGACATTGCCGACGCCGACGACATGATGCTCACCGACGAGGTCTTCGCGAGCGCCTTGGGCGTGGTCCGCCTCCCGGGCGACGACGTGCCCGGCTTCCTGCGCGCGGCAACCGAGTTCGCCAACGACCGGCTGCCCGGCACCCTCGGCGCCACGCTCCTCGTCCACCCCCGTACCGAACGCGCCCACCGCGTCACCGTGGACGAGACCGTCGCCGCACTGCGCTACGGCACCCTCGGCGTCAACTGCTGGTCGGCGTTCGGCTTCCTGCTCGGCTACACACCATGGGGCGCCTTCCCCGGCCACTCCCGCCAGGACATCGGCAGCGGCATCGGATTCGTGCACAACGCCTTCCTGCTGGAGGACGTGGAGAAGACCGTGCTGCGGGCCCCGTTCGCACCCGCGCCGCGCGGCCTGTTCACCGGCTCCCCATCACTGTCCCCCCGGCCGCCCTACTACGTCACCAACCGCACCGGACTCACGACGATGGCACGCCTCACGGCCTACGCCACGGACCCGCGACCGGCCCGGCTGCCGGGCATCTTCGCGTCGGCCCTTCGCGGCTGAGCCGATCACCGGTCATGGTGGGGTAGAGCGTTAAGCCCTAAGAGACCAGAGCGGCATAGCGTGCCCTGGGCGGCACGTCGTTGGCAGGCTCCTGGTGTAGCTGGCATTCGCCTGTGGTGGAGCGATTCCGATCAAGGTCTCCGCGGTGCCCAGCAGCGGCATGGCCACGGTTGTGGGCAGCGGGCCACCGGCGAGCTTCGTCATGGCGGCGGCCGCGGTCTCCCGGTCAGGAGCATGGGTCCTCCGTGAGACGACCGGTCCGGCCGCGGCAGTCGACCGGTGAGAGGGAGGGGGGAAGGCCCCGCGAGGTGTGCGCCTCGCGAGGCCGGTGTGCCGTGGTGTGGTTCAGCTGGGTCTCGCCGGTTTCAGCTGAAGTTGACGTCGCTGCACAGGAAGTACTTCTGGTCCATGTGGGACGCCTTCCAGACGGTCACCACGACGTGACGTCCGCTGTAGCCGGAAGTGCTGACGTCGGTGACGTAGTGCGCCTGGTAGGGGTAGCGGCCGGTCTTCTTCACCAGTTCGAGGTCGTCCCACCCGATGAGCTCGTACTCGGGGTTGAAGCCCTGCTTGGTGACGTAGACCTCGAGCCAGTCGGCGCCGTGCCGGGCCTCGTCGTAGAGGTCGACGGTGAAGTCGGAGCCGATGTCGGTCATCTTCCACGGACCGGGGCGGTCGAGCGGCCGGTAGTTCGTCTCGCCCTGGCCGCCGGCGCTGCAGATCTGGCCGTCGGGGATGACCTGCTTGTAGTTGTCGCCGGTGTTGTTGGCGTAGACGGCCTTCCACGCTCCGATGGCGTTGGCGTTCTCGTGGTAGGTGCGGTAGCACATGGGGTCCTGGGACTCGTTGGGCTCGGTGTAGCCCCAGCGCTGCAGGCAGCCGTAGTTGCGGGTCTCCGGGGTGATGACCGTGCCGTGTGCGGCGGCCGTCGGCGCTTGGGCGAGCACGCCGAGCAGGCTGGTGGCCAGTACGGCGGCGCCCAGGGCGGTGCGGCCGGCCGCGGTCGCGGGTACGCGGTTCATGGTGCTCTTCCTCCGTGTCCTTCGGGGAATCACAGGCCGATACGACCAGTGATTTACGTGCTCATGACAGGCTGTTGGGTGGGGTCAGCTGCTGCGCCTGTCAGTCACCTCCCTTCGCGGGTGCTGCTTGCGGTGGGTGGAGAGGGCGAGCAGCTCGGTCGCGGACCATCGGCCGGGGCCGAGGACTGCGACCAGCAGGAAGGCCCAGCAGAACAGGGCCGCCTGCTCGCCGCCGTTCTCCAGCGGGAACAGACCGTCGCTCTGGTGGTGGACGAAGTAGGCGTACGCCATGGAGCCCGAGCACACGGTGGCGGCCGGCCGGGTGCCCAGGCCGAGCAGGACGAGGGCGCCGCCGAGCAGCTGGATCACTGCCGCCCACCATCCGGGCCACTGGCCGGTGCTGGGGGGCTGCCCGTGCGGTCCGCCGAGCACGTCGAAGAGCGTTGCCGCCCCGTGGCAGGCGAACAGCAGTCCGAGCACGATCCGGAACAGGCCGAGCACCGGTCCCTGGTACCTGGTGGGTGTCTCCACGGTGATGCCCTTTCTCAGCGGCGAGCGGGGGTGACGCTTCCTCGAGAGAGGAGCGTGGTGCGGGGGTCGGTGGCCGTCGGCGGCGGTGGGTCGCCGGCGGCCACCGGGGTGGGTCAGGAGGCGAGGGTCCACTTCTGGCTGGCCCAGGTGCCGCAGTCCCACAGGTGCAGGCGGGCGCCGTCGGCGGTGCTCTGGCCTTCGAGGTCGAGGCAGCGTCCGGACTTGACGTTCTTCAGGGTGCCGTTGGACTGGAAGGTCCACTTCTGGCTGTCCCAGCTGCCGCAGTCCCACAGGTGCGCCTTGGTGCCGTTGGCGGTGGCGCCGCCTTCGACGTCCAGGCACTTGCCGCCGGACTTCAGCTGCCGACCGTCGAGCGCCCAGCTCATCGAGGGCACGTCGGCGCAGGTCCACTGCTGGACGGCGGTGCCGTTGGCGGTGGAGCCGCCGGCGCGGTCGATGCACTTGTTCGTCGCACCGTTGAGGATCTTGCCGCCGGTGACCGGGCCGGGGTCGGGGTTGCTGCCGCCGGGGCCCCAGGCGTTCCAGTTGTCCCAGGTCTCGGCGTCGAAGCCGATCCGGCCGGGCTGGTCGGCTGCCCAGTTGTTGCCGGACTTCTGGATGACGGTGCCGCCGACGGTGTAGTTCTCCAGCTTCAGGCCGCGGCTGTCACGCGTCTCGTTGCCGAGAGTCACCTTCTGTCCGGCGCTGTTGGAGTACCGCTTGAGGAGGCTGACCTGGGAGGACGGGTCGAGCTGGTTCCATGCGCCGATCTTGAGGTTCTTGACGTGGATGTTCTCGGTGCTGGACAGGGCGAAGACGCGGATCGCGCAGTTGGTCATGCCTTCGACGGTGATGTTCTCGAAGGTCATGTTCTTCACCCATGCGCCCGGGTCGGCCGTGGTGGTCGAGCCGGTGTTCTCCCAGTGCGAGGAGGAGTTGAGGATGCAGGTGTTGTACTTGACGTCCTTCCAGTACATGCGGTTGTGGATGACGTGGGTGTTGTTCACCCGGACGTTGTCGATGTTGCGCGGGGTCCAGCCCCACTGGATGACGGGGCCGTTCTCGTTCTTCCAGATGACGGTGTTATCGATGCTGACGTCGCTGTGGTACATCTTCAGTACGTCGTCGTTGGCGTTGAAGAACGTGTTCTTCATGGTGCTGCCGCGGTAGAGCTCGATGCCGTCGGTCTGCCAGTACCAGGACCCGACCTGCTTGTAGTTGTCGACCCGCATGCTGAAGGTCTGCTCGTCGCCGTAGACGACGAAGGAGTGGTAGGGCGGCTCGTTGATGGTCACGCCCTGCAGGTCCAGGTGTTGCTGCCGGCCCTGCGCGGAGGCGAACTGAAGCATCTTCACGCAGCTGGTGTGGCAGTTGGACGCGCCGGAGAGGTGATCGTAGTTGTTGCTGGTGTCTGCCTCGTAGACGTACTGCTCACCGGAGAGCACGCCCTGGCCGGTCACCTTGTACAGGCCCTGGCTGTCGTCAGGGAACCGGATGGCGCCCTTCACATATGCGCCGGGAGCCAGGTAGACCCACTTGACCTGCTTGGGCAGCAGCGCGTGGTACTTGGACGTCATGTAGTAGGTGCCGGGGCGGAAGTACACGATCTCCTCGCTGATCGTGTTCAGGTTGGTGACCTGGCCCTGAGGCGGGTAGTAGGTGCTGCCCGAGGACGCCGTCGGGATCAGCCGCTCGGCCTCCGCGCCCGTCGGCGCCGGCTCCGCGAAGATCATCATGGAGTTGCGGGGCTCGGTGTGGATGGCCCGGTTGCCGCCGCCGCCCTGGGTGGTCAGCTTGCCGGCGTCGGTCGCGGGGCCGGACATGTCGTTGTACGCCGTGTACAGCTGCGGGTCGAACTCGACGGAGAACCGGTAGCCGGCCGAGCTGTAGGGCACCTTGACGCGTACGGTCTTGCTGTCGACCAGTTCCTTGGCGAAGTCCAGGCTGCTCGGCTTGATCTTGACCTGGTCGGCCGAGGAGATCGTCTGACCGGTGCGCAGGGTCACGTCGACCCACACGTCGGTCGTGTACTGGAAGGACGACCAGCTCATGGTGAGGTTCGCGGACGAGGAGAACTCGGCCCCGTCCTCCTTGGTGTAGCCGATCTTGCCCTTGCCGCTGCGCGGGATGCTCATGTACGCGAACGAGTCGTACTTCGTCGTCGGCGCCGCCGCGGTGGCGACCTTCACGTCGTAGAACGACGACCGCCGGACCTTGTCGTTGCCCACCGGGCTGGTGGTGTTGAACTCGTAGTTGTCGTGCCACCACGTCTTCAGGGCGGTGGTGTCCGCGGGTGCCGGCTCTGCCGCCGATGCGGCCCGGGCGTCAGGGGCGGGGCGGCTCGGGGGTGTTCCGGCCACGGCCGTGCTGACGGGCACGATGACCGAGGCCAGTGCCAGCGCCAGACCGACGGCGATCGCCGCCAGTCGTCTCAGTGCTGCTGCGGGCATGCTGATGTCCTTCTCCTTGGCGACAGGGGGTCCACCGGCGTCTCTGCACCGTCCCGAGCCGTTCGTTCGGGCGGCTCCATCACCGCGCACGCCGGCAAGACGACACGCATCAGGGGGAAGCGCGGCCGAGGCGGCTACCGGTGGGTTCCTACTGGTGTGCCGGGGGCGGAAACTGCGTGCCCCCGGCCGGTCCGGGCTACGTGCACGTGGAAGGCCGGATGGCCGGATGCCCGGCGGATCGGCTGGCCACGGCCTCGTCGCGGGCCGGTGACCGGGTCAGTGCAGGAGTCCTCCCTTCGGCAGGCAAGAGCGAGTGGCGCGTGCGCCGGGGTTCATCCGAGGGGGCCGGGACACTCCGGCCCTCCACCCCGCCCGGGCCGGTCGACGCAGCACGCACGCCGCTGAGCGCGCCAACGGCGCAGACAACGGGTCCCTGGGGTGCCGCCCGAGCGCCGGATGTTGCGCCCAGCGCTGTGCGGTCGCCGGATAACGTCCCGTCATTTCTTCCCCGTGTCAACGAAATGAACAGGATTCCTCACCACTCAGTCCCCCTGCGACCGAACCGAGGCCTCAGACCAGGACTTCTTACCCAGGCAGCAGGAGCACCGGAGGCGATTACGGTTGCGTAACACGCTGTTTTCTTTCTTGACGCACGAAAACTGCGGGGACAGACTCCCGTCATGTCCAGCCGGCCCGGGGCACCCGACCGGCCCCGGGAGCGAGGCGGAAGGAGAGCGTGATGATCTCCCTGTCCCTGCTCGTGCCACGGTTTCGGCGTCATGGACGACGGCACGCGCCGCATCGGGTTCGATGGAAGCGGACCGGACAGACCAGCCCTTGACCGACTACACCTTTGGAGGCGCGCGTGATGAGCCCGTCCAAGATCCGTTTCTCGGAGCTTGTCGGTGAGCAGACCCGGGCGGAGATCTTCGCGACCGTCCTCACCGCGGGTCCCATCTCGCGTACCCAGCTCGCCCAGCGCCTGGGCCTCGTCCCCTCGAGCGTGACCCGGATGCTTCCCCCGCTCCTGGAGCACGACTACCTGCGCGAATCGGACGCCGCTCCCCAGGGGCGCGGCCGGCCGCAGAAGATGCTCCACGTCAATCCGGACAAGCACATCGTCGTCGGCACGAAGATCGGTCCCGCGCAGGTCTCCGGAGTGGTCACCGACATGGCGGCCAACGTCCTGGCCCGCGCTGAGGAACCGATCGCGGATTGCACACCCGAGACCGCCCTGTCCGCCGCCGCAGCCCTGACCAGCAGGCTCCTCTCCGAGGCGCCCGAAGCGGCGGACAGGGTACTGGGGATGGGAGTCGGGGTCAGCGGCCACGTCGACTCGGGCGCTGGCATCTGCCGCTACTCGGCCCTGCTCGGCTGGGACAAGGTCGACGTGGCCGGCCCGCTGCGCGAGGCGACCGGTCTGCCGGTCGTCGTGAACAACGACGTCAACACCCTGGTCGTCGCCGAACGCTGGTTCGGGCAGGGCCGTGACGTCGACTCCTTCGCCGTCGTCACCGTCGGCCCCGGAATCGGCTGCGGCCTCCTCCTCGATGGAACCCTGTTCTCCGGCGCCACCGGCCTGGCCGGCGAACTCGGGCATCTGCCGCTCGACCCCGCGGGCCCGATGTGCAGCTGCGGCCGCCGCGGCTGCCTGGAGGCTCTCGCCGGGGACCGGGCTGTCCTGCGCCATATGCAGGATGCCGGTATCCCCTGTACCACGATCTCCGAAGCCATTGAGATCGCCCGCTCGCCCGCAGGCGGGTCCGCCCAGGTGGTCGCCCGCTCCGCGTTCGCCGAAGCAGGAGCCGCCCTGGGGCGCGGACTGGCCGGCATGTGCAACCTGCTGAACCTGCAAAAGATCATCATCGCCGGAGAAGGAGCGGTCGCTCACGACCTCTTCGGCCCAGCGGCGTCACAGGCACTGGAGGCGCACGCGTTCTCCACGGCTGCCCGCGACTGCGACGTCCACGTCGACCCTGTCCGCCACGACCTGTGGGCCCGAGGCGCGGCCTGCCTCGTCATCCGTGACGCGGTGGGCGCGGCCATCTCCTGACCCACTGCCGCCGCCGACCGTCACCACGGCCCTCCCTTCCCCTCCCTCTTCACTTTGAGTAGTCGATCACACACGATGAGGTTTGACGTGCCGGAAAACGTAGCCAGCCCTGCCGACTCCTGGTGGAGCAACGCGGTGGTCTACCAGATCTACCCGCGCTCCTTCGCCGACTCCGACGCGGACGGCGTAGGCGACCTCCAAGGCATCATCGAGCGCCTGGACTACCTGTCCGAGCTCGGCGTGGACGTGCTGTGGCTCTCCCCCGTCTATCCCTCGCCGCACGACGACAACGGCTACGACATCAGCGACTACCAGGACATCGACCCGCTCTTCGGCACGCTGGCCGACTTCGACCGGCTGCTGACCTCGGTGCACGAACGTGGCATGAAGCTGGTGATGGACCTGGTCGTCAATCACACCAGCGACGAGCACCCCTGGTTCACCGCCTCCCGCGACGGCGGACCAGGCGGACCGCGGCGCGACTGGTACATCTGGCGCCCGCCCCGTGAGGGCATGGAGCCCGGAGCGCCGGGAGCGGAACCGAACAACTGGGAGTCGTGGTTCTCCGGTCCCGCATGGACGTACGACGTCGCCAGCGGCGAGTACTACCTGCACACCTTCTCCCGCAAGCAGCCCGACCTGAACTGGGACAACCCCGAAGTCCGGCAGGCCGTGTACGCGATGATGCGCTGGTGGCTGGAGCGCGGGGTCGACGGCTTCCGCATGGACGTCATCAATCTGATCTCCAAGGACCCGGCCCTGCCCGACGGGATCGTCCCCGAGGGCGCCCGCTACGGTTTCGGCCACCCCTACTACGTGTGCGGCCCTCGCATCCACGACTACATCGCCGAGATGCACCGCGAGGTCTTCGACCGCCATCCTCGCCGGCTGCTCACCGTCGGCGAGATGCCCGGCGTCACGGTGGAGGAGGCCAAGCTCTTCACCGACCCCGCCCGCCGCGAGCTCGACATGGTCTTCCAGTTCGAGCACGTCGGGCTCGATCAGGGCCCCGGCGGCAAGTTCGACGTCCGGCCCCTGAAACTGACCGACCTCAAGGCCAGCCTCGGCCGCTGGCAGACCGGCCTGGGCGACACCGGCTGGAACAGCCTGTACTGGAACAACCACGACCAGCCCCGGGTGGTCTCCCGCTTCGGCGACGACACCCCCGCATACCGGGGCCGCTCCGCCAAGCTGCTGGCCACCGTCCTGCACCTGCACCGAGGCACGCCCTTCGTCTACCAGGGCGAGGAACTGGGCATGGCCAACGCCCCGTTCACCTCCGTCGACGACCTGCGGGACATCGAGTCCCTCAACCACTACCGCGAGCAGACCGCGCGCGGAACCGATGCCGACGCCGTCATGCGGGGGCTGCGGCACCGCAGCCGGGACAACGCCCGCACCCCGATGCAGTGGGACGCCACCGAACACGCAGGCTTTACCACCGGGGTCCCGTGGATCGCCGTCAACCCCGATCACACGGACGTCAACGCCAAGGCCCAGCTCGCCGACCCGGAATCGGTCTTCCACTACTACCGGCGCCTGATCGCCCTGCGCCACACCGAGTCCGCCCTCACGCACGGCGACTTCCACATGCTCCATCCCGACCACGAACAGCTCTACGCCTTCACCCGCCACGACGCGGACCGGGGCACCGAACTGCTCGTCCTGGCCAACTTCAGCGGCACCGACCTCACCGTCGACCTGCCCGACGGCTGGGAACACAGCGAGACCCTCATCGCCAACGTCCCCGCCACCGCACCGCTCGCGGCCCAGCACACCCTGCAGCCGTGGGAAGCCCGCGTCCACCGCCGCCGCACCAGCTGACACCACCGCCCTTGCCGCAACGACGCACACCAAGGAAACTGCCATGAACAACCCGCGCATCCGCCCCGCCCTGCGCAGAAGGCCGCTGCTCCTCGCGGCTTCCGCCCTGGCCCTGCTGGCACCGCTGACCGCCTGCGGCGGCTCCGACACCGCCGCCGGCGACGGCAAGACCCTTCGTCTGTGGCACTACGAGGACAAGGACGGCGCCCTGGGCAAGGCGTGGGACGCGGCCATCGCCGAGTTCAAGAAGACCCACCCCGACGTGAAGGTCGTCTTCGAGCGCAAGACGTTCGAGCAGATCCAGCAGAACGCGGGCATGATCCTCAACTCCGACAAGGCGCCGGACGTCATGGAGTACAACAAGGGCAACGCCACCACCGGCCTGCTCGCCAAGCAGGGCCTGCTGACCGACCTCACCCCCCTCGTGAAGGACAACGGCTGGGACAGGAAGATCAGCGAGGATGCCTCCGTCACCGCCCGCTACAACGCGGACGGCGAGATGGGCGGCGAGAAGTGGTACGGCATACCCAACTACGGTGAGTTCGTCCTCACCTACTACAACGACGACCTCTTCAAGAAGCACGGTGTCGACAAGCCCACCGACTTCGCGAGCTTCGAGGCGGCACTGGCAAAGTTCAAGGCCGCCGGCGTCACTCCGCTGGCCAACGCCGGCAACGACCACCCCGCCGGCCACTGGCTGTACCTGCTCGCCCTGTCCAAGGCCAACGCCACCTGGGTCGACAACTACCAGCTGTACCAGGGCAAGGTCGACTTCCACGGCCCCGAGATGACCTACGCCGTCGACAAGTACCAGGAGTGGCTCGACAAGGGCTACTTCGACAAGAAGGACGTCGGCCTCAAGGGCAACGACATGACCGAGCAGTTCGTCGCCCAGAAGCGGCCCATCATGGTCGGCGGCAACTGGTGGTTCGGCGGCCTGTCCACCGACATCACCGACTTCCAGTGGTCCACCGCCCCCTACCCCGGCAGCGACGACACCCTGGGCTCCGGCGGCAACCACTGGGTCATCCCCACCAAGGCCAAGAACAAGAAGCTCGCCGAGGACTTCATCGCCATCACCATGTCGGACAAGATCCAGAAGCTGATCGGCGAAGAGGGCAACGTCCCGCTCGCCGCCAAGCCCGACGACATCACCAACCCGAAGTCCCGCCAGCTCATCAACGCCTTCACCCAGAGCCAGGAGAACGGCGGCCTGTCCTTCTACCCCGACTGGCCGGTCGCCGGCTACTACGACACCTGGGTCGCCGCAACCCAGAACCTCATGAACGGCGGCAAGCCCGACACCGTCCTCGACGAACTGGCCGGCCCCTACGAGAAGTACCTCGCGACCCGGCCCTGACGTCACCACTGCGGCCGCCTTCTCCAGGCGGCCGCACACCACGCGTTCCGGGGACGGCGGCCCGGGCCCTGCCATGGCCGCCGTCCCGTCCAACCAGGAGCAACAGTGAAAACCAAACGTCACCCGCGGTCCACGGGCTATGCCGTCTTCCTCGCGCCGGGCCTGCTGCTGAGTCTGCTCTTCCTCGTCGTCCCGCTGGTGATGACCTTCTACTACAGCCTCACTCAGTGGCAAGGCATCGGCGATCCCACCTTCATCGGCCTGGACAACTACACGCGGCTCTTCCAGGACGCCGACTTCTGGGCCTCCTTCCGCAACATCGCCTTCGTCATCATCGGCATCGCCGTCGTGCCCACCTTGCTCGGGCTGTTCCTGGCCGCGCTGCTGTTCGACTACATCGGCAAGAAGCACGGCGACGGCATCGTCGGCATCTTCCGCTCCGGCCTCTACCTGCCGCAGGTCATCCCCGTCGCCGTCACCGGCCTGATGTGGGGATGGGTCCTGGCCCCCGAAGGCGCCGTCAACTCCGTCCTCGACACCATCGGCCTGTCCTCGCTCTCCCAGAACTGGCTCGGCGACCCCGACCTCGCCCTGTGGGCCGTCCTCGGCGTCCTGGTCTGGATGCAGCTCGGCTACCCACTGGTCCTGTTCATGTCCGGCCTGCAGCGCATCGACCCCGAACTCTACGAGGCCGCCGCCCTCGACGGCGCCTCCTGGTGGCAGCGCTTCACCCGCATCACCGTGCCCATCCTGCGGCCCGAGGTCTATGTCGTCCTAGTCACCACCACCATCGCCGGCCTGAAGGTCTTCGCCCAGGTCTTCGTCCTCACCGGTGGCGGCCCCGGCAACTCCACCCTCGTCCCCGCTTACTTCGCCTACCAGAACTTCTTCGAACGCGCCGACGTCGGCTACGGATCCGCGATCTCCAGCACGATCACCCTTCTCGTCCTGATCATCGCCGGAACGATGCTCACCCGCCAGGCTCGCGAGGACGGATGACCATGACCACCGACACCACCGCCCCCAGCGCGCCGCGCGTCCAGAAGACGGCGACTCCCGGCCGTACCTCCACCAGACGAGACCGGAAGAAGGGAACGCCCGGTAAGCGCGGTGCAGGCTCCTACGCCGTCGTGGCCGCGGTCACCGTCTTCGTCCTGGCCTTCCTCGCCCCGTTCGCGATCATCCTGCTCAACTCCTTCAAGACCAGTGCCGACTACCGCGCCAACGGCTCCCTGTCCTGGCCCGAAACCTGGAACTGGGACATCGTCGCCGACGTCTGGGAACGCGTCGACTTCACCCAGAAACTCGTCAACAGCATCCAGATCAGCCTCGGCGTCGTCCTCATCGCCGTCGTCCTCGCCCTCTTCAACGCCTACGCCATCGGCATCGGCCGCATCCGCTGGCGCACCGCCTTCCTCGTCTTCTTCCTCGGCGTCAACGTTCTGCCGCAGGAGGGCCTGGTCTACCCCGTCTACTACCTGTTCAAGGAGATGGGTCTGTACGACGGCAAACTCGGTTACACGATCCTCGTCGGTATCACCTACAGCGCCTTCGGCACTTACCTGCTGTCCTCGGTCTTCAGCAGTTTCCCCCGCGAACTCATCGAAGCCGCTTCCCTCGACGGCGCCGGCCGCTGGACCATCCTGTGGCGCATCATCCTGCCCATGAGCTGGCCGACACTGTCGGTGATGTTCGTGTTCTTCTTCGTCTGGAGCTGGAACGAGTTCCTCTACCCTCTCGTCCTGCTGGTCTCCAACGACAACCAGACCGTCCCCCTCGGCCTGTCCGTCATGCAGGGCCAGTACACCAGCGACCCCACCGCCATGAGCGCCGCCGCCCTCCTCGGTGTCATCCCCATGGTCGTCTTCTTCCTCATCTTCCAGCGCTCCCTCACCCGCGGCGTCACCGCCGGCGCCGTCAAGTAGGCCGGCCCGGCCACCAGCCACCCCGGATCCGGAACCATCCACCGCCCCGCAACCGGATCCGGGGTACAGCCATCACACCCGGCACGCATCGGCGTTGCGAGAACTGGGACCTCAACAATCCTGGTTGTCGCTGGTCAGAGGTACTTTGCGCTTACCCGACCGCCTGTCGTGCAACCCGCCTCATGAAATTGCGAGGCTTATCGTCGGTGCTGGTCCCAGCCCTGATACCGGACGGATCGGTGATGCGGGCGGCAAGCGACGTCGAGCAGGGTCGGCTGAGACCCGAACGGTACCGCGAGGCGGGGCTGGTCTACACCGGCCTGCCTGCAGGTACCTCTTCCCGGTGGCGCGGACCGCCGCCAGAACCGACTCCACCGACCTCCACACTTCAGACTGCGAGCACCCCGGCGCAACGCACTACGCCTACGGGGCTGACCTCGTCCCCCTCAGCGGGGAGCTGATCCACGGCAGAGAGGCGGAGGTCACCGACCGGATCATCAACCGCGGCCGGAGCCGTCTCCGAGGCGTGCGCGTGCGACGCCCACGGCGCCCACGGCGCCCACGAAAAGCTGATCGACACGCCCGGCCTGGCGCGGGAGAAGAGCCTGGCAGCCGCCGCATTCGCCGGGGCCCCGCAGTGACGCCCGCGACCGGCACCGGCATCGTGCTCCCGCCTGACCTCTCGAGCTCCGAGCTGACGGCGTTCGCCCGCCGCGCCGACGACCTCGGCTTCGACGCGCTGTGGGTGGTGGAGGACTGCTTCCTGAACGGCGGGATCGCGCAGGCCGCCACCGTGCTGGCCATCACCCGGCGGCTCACGGTTGGGCTCGGTCTCCTGCCCGCGGACGCACGGAACCCGGCGTTCGCCGCGATGGAGGTCGCGACGCTCACCAGGCTGAGGTCGCTGCGGGTGGCCGGGCGGGCCGTCGACGGCGTCCTCCTGGCCGAGCCGGTGACGCCTGAGTACCTCGCCACGGCGAGGGAGCGCGCTACGAGCCGCGGCCGGCTCCCCCTAGGAGTTCGCGGCACGGCTCCCCGACGCGTGGGTGGAGCGGCTCGCCGTCGCCGGCACCCCGCAGCACGCCGGAGCGCACCTCGCGGCACTGCGCCGCGGTTGCGCCACGCAGGTTGTTCTGAGCCCTGCCGGGCCCGATCCACTCGCCGCGCTGGACTCCCTGGCGCGACTGCTCAGAGTTCCGCGCATATCCGGGTGAAACCGCTACCACACGGTGCCGGGCACTCCCGTCATACGGGCCGGGGACGCCAGGCGGCACCGCCGCCTCGGCAAACGCGGACCCGCGCACTCGACACCGGGAAAGCAGAAGCGGATCCTCCCAGCTCATAGCCCTGGGCCTTGCCGAGATACGCCGCCTCACCCACCGGCTCACCAAACGCCACTTCGTCCCCGTCGAACAGATCCTGCACTGGTCGAGCTGGCGCCGACGACACCAGCATCAGGCCTTCACCTGCCACTACAAACGACGAGACCACAGCCCATAAGTACTAATCTGCCCGGCCGGTGACGGCGACGGACGCTCCAAGACCGATCATGGCCAGCCCTCCCGTGCCACCGATCAGCGACATGCGGCGGGGAGAACGCCCCAGCCAGGCACGCGCAGTGGAGGCGGTCAGCCCCCAAATGCCGTCGGAGACCAGTTGCAGCAGGGCCCCGGCCAACCCCAGGAGGAGCATCTGAAGGCTGGCGTGGCCGGATTCCGGGTCGACGAACTGAGGCAGGACCGCGGTGAGGAAGACGATGCTCTTCGGGTTGGTCACCCCGACGACGAACCCCGCCCGGACCGAGTCGCCGCCACCGCCGGGCGCGGCACCCCAGGCGGTCCTCATGATCGCCCGGTCCCTCCAACTCGCCCGCAGCGCCTTCGCGCCGAGAAAGACGAGGTAGGCGGCTCCGGCCAGCTTGATCACGTTGAAGAGCAAGACCGAACGCTCGACTACACTCCCAACCCCCATGGCCACCGCGATGACAAGCACGTAGCCGCCGAGCGCGTTGCCGAGGACAGAAGACAACGCCGTTCTGCGCCCGTGGGCGAGAGCTCGTCCGATGACGAAGAGCACGCTCGGCCCTGGGACCGCTGACAGAAGTAGCGACATGGCGCAGAAAGCGAGCAACTGATGGGCATCGACCATGGACGAGATTTTCGCTCCCGTGGCCGGGCATCTCCAGACCGACTTTAGACCTAGTACTGCAACGGCAAGCACCGTTGCAGTACCAAGGGCTGTCCCGTACGTAGCCGTGGGAGTCGGCGAAAGAGCGTCCGGCTCGGTCGTGTCACAACCGAAACGGTTCCTCCGTCAGAGAGGCGGAAGCACCTCGTTCGCCAAGTCTCCTGGGAGCTGAGCCCCGTGGCCGTTGCCTATGTCATCGCAGCCGTCCTGACCATCGCCTACTGCTTGTTCTCGGCCGGTGCCGATTTCGCACGCTGGGAACGCGTCGGCGTCGCCATGGACAGGGTCGGGGTACCGCGATCCTGGATGCCGTGGTTGGGAGTGCCCAAGGCGGCAGCTGCACTGGGGCTCGTCGTTGGCTTCTGGGTGCCGGTAGTTGCCGTGGCGGCAGCGGCTGGTCTGGTCCTCTTCTTCGGCGCCGCCATCGTGATCCACTTGCGAGTGCGCGATTACTCCTTCGGCCTGCAGTACCCGTTCTTCCTGCTGGCCGGCACCACTTTGGCGTTGAGCTCTGCCGGCTAAGGTCCTCCGCGGGGTTGCCTACCGTGAGTGCGATGATCTTGATGTGGCTGGTGTGATCACGGCGTCGGAGCCGTCCTGGATGGCCCCGTTCATCGGGCTGAGCACGCGCGCCTTCGCAAAGTTGGTGGCGCAGCTGCGGCGTGAGGGCGCCGACGCCCCTGGCAGGGGACGGCCATGGCAACGGACATCGAGAAGGGATTCCCCGGGCTGCTCACGCTCCTGGGCTCAGAGTCCCCGGGCGGTACTGCTCCTCGCTGAACAACAATGGCCGAGGCCCTGCGTCCCGTGCGGCAGGGCACCGACGTTGCTGCCGAGTACCGCGCCCGCGAGGCCGCCGGCCGCGGCGAGACCCTGGACGAGGGCGACCTCTACAGCGACGTACGTCCTGCACTGGTCGCCTTGCGGAACCTAGGCATACGCGTGATCGTCGCGGGCAACCAGACGACTCGCGCATCGGAGTGGACGCGCCGAACTGGAGTCAGTATGCCTGCGCTTACGGACAGCGGCGTTGGCCGCCGGATTGCCTACTACCGCAGTGTGGTCCGCCCGAAGACGTAACAGCAACTCGCCGACGCCGCCTGCGTCGCCCTAGGAACCATTCGGAAGATCGAACGGGGCGAGCGAGGCGTCACTGACGCCACCCTGGAGCGTCTCCGGCACGTCGTGAACGGTTCAGAAACACCCTCTCACCGGAACGGGCCGCTGTTGGCGAAGGCATGCGCGGCGAAGCGTTCACCCATCCGGCGGTAGGCGGCGGCGGTGGGGTGCAGGCCGTCGGCAAGGTCGTCCACCTCGTCCGGGCCGAGCAGTTCGCGTCCGTCGAGGTAGTGCAGGTGGGGATCGTGCGCTCGTCGGGCCGCCACGATTCGGGAGAGTTCGTCGCGGACCACCTTCAGTGACAATGCCCCCCGGGCCACGTCGGCCGGGTCGCCCAGGGCTGTGATTTTCCCGTCCGGGCCCATCGCGGTCGGGCCGGGCGTCTCTTCAAATGCCGGGCAGTACACCGGGGACATCAGCAGCAGCGGGCTGTCCGGGTGGCCCTCCCGGATCGTGTCGAGGAATCCGTGCACCGCCGGGCCGAACGTCCGCAACCGGAAGGCGGCCAGGCCCACGATGTTGATGCCCACCTTGAGGCTGATCAGATCGGCGGGCATGTCGCGGATCGTCCGGGCGACATAGGGGTCCAGCACGGCGTTGCCCGCCTGGCTGAGGTTGATCACCTCCACTCCCCCGAGCGAACCCGCCACCACCGGCCAGGTGCCGGTGGGGCCATCGGCTTCGAGACAGTGGCTGATGGAACTGCCGTAGTGCACCCAGCGGCGCCGACCGTCCGGCAGCGGTGCCAGCACCTCGCCGTCAGCGCGTAGTGCCACCAGTTCCGTGGGGGTCTGCTGCGGCAGCCACAGCTCGACGTTCTTCATGCCGCTCGGCAGCCCGGTGAACCGTACGGTGCCCGGCTCCCCCGGGACCACTCGCTGGACGGCCCCGGGGCCCGCCATCCGCACCACATTGCCCACTGGTGCCTGCCGACGCCCGGCGTGGGCACCGTCCACCAGCAGTTCCAGCATCCCGGTCGGGCGGGGCTGGGGGTCGGTGTCGAACTGCCCTGTGGAGGTGAGGACCTCGAACTCCAGCTCACGCGCATCGGTACGGAACACCAGCCGCACCCCCGAAGGCATCACCGTCACCCCGTAGACCGACGGGTCCTGGTACTGCTCCTTGGTCCACCCAGGCAACCGGCGAGGCATCACCCCCGCCTGCGTCCTCTCCAAGTCCAGCGCCCCCCGCAACTCCACCGGCCCATCCACCAGCGGAAACGTCCGCATCCCCACCGTCACCGCTCCCCAACGCTCTCAACCCCGGATGCGTGTACGCACCCGCGAGTTCTCCAACCGCCACCCTGACACACAAACACTCCTTGTTTCCTGGGGAGATGGGGGGGCACTGCTCGGTGCTTCGGTGGTGCCGGCCGTCAGGCCGTCGGCGTCCTCGCCGTCACCGTGCCGCGCCCAGTTGGCCATGCGCAGGGGTGGCATGGTGCGCGAGCCACCGACTTACCTTGTCGAGGTACCCGGGGGTAGGGTCGGTTGAGCCCTGTACCTGTAAACGATGGTCACCGCCCGGGAAGACCTCCACAGTCAGGGTTGCCCTCGGAGGGCGGGCCGAAGCGCACGCGGATTCGGCGAAGATGCGGATGCTGTCAGCGACCGGCACCGTTTCGTCCGCGCCACCGAATAGCGCCAGATGCGGGCAGCGCAGCTGAAGCAGGTCCGGAATCGGGTCGTGGTCCTGTTTCCGCTTCAGAAACTCCCAGAGGCGTTCGTCCACGTCGCCCCAGTAGTAGGCCAGTCCCAGCGGCGCTCCCGCATCGTCGACGAGCTGCTGCGCCGTCGTGAAGTCGGCGTTGCGCCGGCCTGCTTCTGTCAGCTGGTCGTAGAGGGTCAGAGTGCTGTGGATCTCGGGGTGCCCATCACCGTGCAGGCCCCGCAGGTGGTTGGCCAGGGCGTAGCGCTCCTGCTCAGCTGGACTCGTTCCCGGGCAGCTATTGGTCACCACCCACGGCAGATCATCCTGTGCCGCAGAAGCGCGCAGGGCGACCCAGCCACCCTCGCTATGCCCGAAGAGTCCCGCAGTCTGCGGATGAACCTCAGGCTGAGCACGCAGAAAGCTCAGCGCGGTGACCGCATCAGCCGCCAGATCGTCCATGGTTGCTGTGCGCCAATCACCGGTTGACTGGCCAACGCCACGCTTGTCATATGCCAGCACGGCAAAGCCAGCCTTCACGAGATGCTGCTGGAACGGCGGGAAGTACGTTCCGTTGTCCCTGTCTGTCGGTCCGGACCCGCCCACCAGCACCACGCCCGCAACGACCAGGTCGGCCCCAGCCGGCACACTCAGTGAACCAGCCAGCTCTACCGTCCCGTTGCTGAACGAGACGTCCCGCACTCTCATGTTTTCCATGACCCCCAGTCTCCTGGCCCCGTCCCCGGGCGCGGTGATGACAATGTCCGCCTGGGCGCCGCCCCCTGCCCCGGCGCGGCCCGCGACGCGGGCCGGGTCGCCCATCTCCCCCACCTGCCGCCCCAGCTCGCGAGCGGCGGCCTTCACTCCCATCGGCGTCAGGTTGCGCAGCCTGTCCCCGCCCGGGAGCTGCCCGCCGTTCTCCACCAGGCCGTGCTTGCGCGGATCGGACAGCGCCCCGGTATGCGAGGCGGTACGAGCCTGCTTCCGCTTCGACGGGGTCGGCTTGTCGTTGTGCCGGTAACTCAGGTGCGGGGCTGAGATCCTCCGCGCACCGTGCTGCCGGCCGCGCCCCCTCCGCGGGCGCGCGGCGCCGGTGCCCGGGGCCATGCCCCATTGCGCCTTGACGCGTCAGGCCCGCAGCGACTCCTCCTCCTTGCCCGGGTCCGAGGCGGCGCCCATCGAACGCCGCCGTGAAGTACGCCTCGCCAAGTACCGCGCGTACCACGGCCGCCACCCGGTCCACGTCACCGCGCTTCCGCCGCCGGCGCGACGGCCCGCGGGTCGCCGGTGTCGCGGGCCGCGGCCAGGCCCTCCAGATGCAGGGACAGAGCGGCGACAGCGTGCCCGCGCAGCTCTGCGACGAAGTCGAGTTCGGCCAGGATCAGGGCCGCCCCGTACTCCGCGTCGAACTGCCGGTTCCACGCCTCACGTCCCACGTCCCATCACGCTGCTGTGAGTCGCGACGGAAGGACCTCTGTTGGGCCCCGGGGACGGATGGACCTCTGCGGGGATCCCGGGTCACAGGGCAAGCCCGCGAACGCGGAATTGCATGACTCGGTAGGGCCATCCCGCCTGGGTGTTCCATTGGCTGACGGACAGGTGCAGGTCGTTGAGCGTTGACCCGGGAATGACGTAGCCGCCGTACAACTGCGCGACGTGGGTGTCGTCTTCGTTGCCCCAGGACGTGCCCCACAGCAGGGTGCGGCGGTGGGCGGTGCGCAGGTCCGCGGTGAGGTGGTCCGCGACGAGGCCCTCGATCCGGTAGTCGCCCTGGTTGAACCAGGTCAGGATCCACCGGCCGCCGAGTAGCCGCAGGCACAGCTCGCCGAACGTGCCGTCCAGGACGGGTGTGGGCGCGTTGCCCCAGGCCCAGCGGCCGTCGAGGGCCCGTCCCCACGGCTCGTAGGCTCCGGGGTCTGTCAGCCGGTCGAGGCGGACCCGGTGCAGGATGACCGGCTTGTCCCGCTGGAACCCGGTGGACAGGACGTAGACGTAGCCGTCGTCGCCGAGGGCCCAGGTGAGCAGCTGGAACATGCCGTCGTGCAGGTTCGGGGCGAACACGGCACCGGTGGGGCTCCAGGTCGCGCCCGAGTCGTCCGACCGCCAGATCTCGGTGCGTACCACGTTGCCAGGCCCTTTGTTCATCATGACATGCAGATACATGGTGTCACCGAGGGTGATCACGTCGGAGGGCAGCACGGTGGAGTACTCGGGGTTGTCGTGGTCGTACGGGCACAGTTGCCGGGCGTGCCGTCCACCCACCGCGCCGGTCCATACGACCGGTCGGCCGGACCCGTCGAAGCGCCCGTAGAGCGCCACGGGCGAGCGCCACCACCCACCGCCGACCCTGGCTTCCTCGAAGGTGTCGCCGAAGACGAACAGGAGCCGGCCGTCGGGTGTCCGTACAGGCACGCCCAGGTCGGTGGCCTCCATCCGGAACCGGGTGGTGAGACCGGGACCGGTGAGGTCGGCGATCTTGGAGACGCGGAGGGGGCCTGTCGCCGCGTGGGCCGGGGTGGGGAGCTGGGGAACGCCCGCGACGACCGCCGCAGCGCCCGCTCCGAGGAAACCGGCCCGGCTGAGGTGGACCGGACGGATGGGGGCCTGGGGCGGACGTGGGGCGCGGCGCGGTGTGCTGTCGTGCATGAGCGCTCCTTGGTGGAGGGAATCAAGAGGGAGGAGCAGCGGGCGGCGTGACCACGACGGCCGTGAGGGCATGCCGGCGGGAACTGCTCACCCACGCGCCGCCGCGCCTGGGCGCCGGGCTGCTCCGAGGCGGGTGTACGGGTCCGGGATTCGATCCCGGACCCGTACACCTCATGTTCCGTGCTCCTGCTTCAGCAGCGGGCGTCGACGGAGCTGGTCCGGTCGTTGTCGGACGGGGCGAGCTGGCCCTGCCAGTGGGCCGGTACACCGCCCATGAACCCGGTGTGGTTGCTGTTCAGGTACAGGTCGATGATGGTGGGAGTGCGGTTCCAGCCGGAGGTGAGCTGGTCGTCGAAGGCGGCGGGGACGGCGTGCCGGCCGCAGCTGGGCACCCGCCACATGGCTCCCCCGCCGTCGTACTCGGTGAAGAAGCAGGTCCAGCCGTCGCGGCAGTCGCCCCAAGCCCTGGCCCGGACATCGCTCCCGGTGTAGTAGTACACGCCCTGGGCGCCCACGACCCGGGTCTCCGAAGCGGTCGCGGCGGTGGTCGCGGGCATGATGAGCGTCGCGGCGGCCGCAGCGACAGCCACGAGCCCGGTGGTCAGCTTCTTCCACGCAGCGCCACTGGCAGGACGGACTGCTGTTTCCCGCGGCTTCTCGACACTGCCCATGGCTTCTCCCAGCACACGCTTCTTCATGGGATTCCTCTTTTCCGTTCGTTGTCCGGTCCTCGGTGCGGGACCTGATGCACCGTTTGTAGCCGCTAATCTGTTGTTCGAGGCCGGTCCGCCGATGCTGAACAAACGGATACCGAACAATCGGTGTGACCGGGAGGGGAAAGGTGAGCGTGTGCCACGGGGAGAGAGCCCTCTGGACCCGGACGGTGGTCCTCTGTTCGAATTCGCGGCGCGTTTGAGGAAACTGCGGGAACAGGCCGGCCGTCCCACCTACCGGGACCTCGCACGGAACGCGCACTATGGGATCGCCACGTTGTCCTCGGCCGCGGCGGGCCGCCAGCTGCCCAGCCTGGCCGTCACCCTCGCCTACGTCCGTGCCTGCGGCGGTGACGAGCGGGAATGGAAGCTGATCTGGCAACGGACGGCCGACGCGTGCACCGGCACGGAGACCTCTGCGGAGACCTGCGCGGAGGGCCGGCAGAGAAACGGCGCCAAGCCGCCCTATGTCGGTCTGCTCCCGTTCGGGGAGGCAGACTCCGGTGTCTTCTTCGGCCGTGAGAAACTCACCAACACACTGGTCGAACATTTGAAGGAAAAGCGGTTCCTCGTGTTGTTCGGGGCGTCGGGATCCGGCAAATCATCGGTGCTGCGCGCAGGTGTGCTTCCCGCCTTTCCCGATGTTTCCCCACTGGCCTTCACACCTGGCTCGCATCCGCTGGCGGAATGCGCGGCCCGGCTCGCGACCCGCGTCGGGGCCGCTCCCGACGCGGTGCATGCGGGACTCATGGCCGAGCCGCGCACCTTCCACCGGATGGTGCGGCAGATCCTCGCCGAACAGCAGGAGACAGGATCCGCGGCGGACGAACTGCTCGTGCTCGTGGACCAGTTCGAAGAGGTGTTCACCCTCTGCCGCGACGCGCGGGAACGCGAGCGGTTCGTCGCCGCGCTCGTGCACGCGGCACAGGTCCCCGACAGCCGCACCCGGGTCGCCATCGCCGTGCGGTCCGACTTCTACACACACTGCACGCGGCTGCCCGGTCTCGTCGACGCCCTGCCCCACGCCCACCATCCCGTCGGCCCGATGACGGTCGAGGAACTGAGGGCGGCGATCGTAGGGCCCGCCGCCCGCTCCCGGCTCACCGTCGAAAGTGCCCTGCTGACGACCCTCACCGCCGACGCCCACGGCCGGCCGGGTGCGCTGCCCCTGCTCTCGCACGCTCTGCTGGAGACCTGGAAGCGAAGGCGGGGCAACGCTCTCACCCTGGCCGGCTACCGCGCGGCGGGCGGCTTCGAGGGTGCCCTCACCCAGACCGCCGAGAAGCTGTACAGCGCCCTGAGCGAACCCCGGCAGAAGGCCGCGCGGCGGCTGTTCATGCGGCTCGTCGCGCTTGGGGAGGGCACCGAGGACACCAAACGCCCTGTGCCCCGCCAGGAACTCGACGGCGGTCCCGATACCGAGTTCGTCCTCGAACAAGCGACCCGGGCCAGACTGCTGACCGCCGACGGCGACCACGTGGAGATCGCACACGAGGCGCTGATCCGCTGCTGGCCGCGCCTGGGTGACTGGCTGGAGAAGGACCGCGGCCAGGAACGTCTGCAACGCGCGCTCACCGAGGCCACCACCCTCTGGGAGTCCCTGGACCACGACCCCGACATCCTGTACCGCGGTGTACGCCTCGCCGCCGTGAAGGACCTCCCGTCACACGCCCTGACCGCTCGGGAACGCGCCTTCCTCGATGCCAGCGAGGCTGCGGCACAGCAGACGCAAGAGCGCGGCCGCCAACGCCTGCGCCGACTGCGCAGGCTGGCCGGAGCCCTGGTCGTCCTGCTCGTGTGCGCCGTGGCCGCCGCCGGTTTCGCCGTACAGGCGCAGAACACCGTCACCCAGCAGCGCAATGAGGCCGTGGCCCTCCGGGCCGCCGACGAAGCCGTGCGCCTGAGCCCGCACAACCCGTCACTGGCCGTCCAGATCGCGCTGGCCGCCTACCGGCAGACTCAGCAGGACCGCACGGGCAATGCCCTGCTCAGCTCCCTGTCCATTGCGTCGATCGATCCCAGAACGACCGACCCGAAACCAATCGGGCACACACCGGCCGTTCCCGCCGACGGCCACACGCTGGCCATGGCCGACGGTTCGCAGGTCGTCCTGTGGGACATGGAGAATCCACGACAGCCCCGCCGGCTCGGTACCACCGACGGAGTTGGCCTGGGCCCGATCCAGTTCACCCGGGACGGCAACACACTGCTCGGTGTGGACAGCAACCGCACGCTCTGGCTGTGGGACGTGACCGATCCGCTCAACCCCAGGGTGCTGTCCAAGCGACCCACGGAGCACACCGGCACCGTCTACTCCGTCGCCGTGCGCCACGACGGTCTCGTGGCCGCCACCGGCAGCTATGACGACACCATCCGCCTCTGGGACATCGCCGACCCGGCCCACCCCCGCCTGCTGGACAAGCTCACCGGGCACGACGATGACGTCAAACCCGTGGTCTTCAGCCCGGACGGAAAGACCCTTGCCTCAGGCTCCAACGACCACCATGTCCGCATCTGGGACGTGACCGACCCGCACCACGCCACCTCCATCGCCGTCCTCAAGGGGCACGAACACTTCGTCGACGCCCTCGCCTACAGCCCGGACGGCCGTACGCTGCTGAGTGGGAGCGACGACCGCACGGCGAAGCTGTGGGACATCAGCGCACTTCCCCGCAGCCGTGAGCTGGGCGAGCTGGCCAGGCACGCCGATATCGTCACCGGCGTGGCCTTCGCCTCCCACGGCCGCACGGCGGCGACCGTCGGCATCGACGGCGTGGTGAACGTCTGGGACGTGACCGACCGCGCGCGTCCCGTCCCTCTGGCCCACCTGACCAACCTTCGCGGAACGGTCAAGGAAGTCCGCTACCTCGAGGCAGACGGCACGTTCCTGACCGTGACCGCCCACCACAGCGTCCAGATCTGGTACACCGACATCGACCGGGCCCTCGCCGACGCCTGCGACCACATCCACCGCACCATCAGCCGCGCCCAATGGGCCCGCCACTTTCCCCGCCTCGACTACGCTCCGCCCTGCCCGCGCCGTACGTGACGTGGAACGGCCGCGGGGATCACGTCCGGTGACGTGCGGCGGGGTCCTGTCGTGGCGGAGGTGCCGCCCTCGGTGTCTGCCGACGGGAAACGCCGGGACAGAGAGCCTGAGTCACCAGCGCTGCCCGGCCCGGACTGAATTGTCGGTCCATGTGCGCCACGGTGATGCGTCCTCCGCGATCGTCCAGGTCGGGGCACATGGCGGGCCGAGCTGCCGGAGATCGCCCTGCCGGACCGGCGGGCTCGCTACCGTGACGACCTGAGAGCGGGCCAGGGCGGGGCACAGACGTGGTCGAGACCGGCGCAGCTGAGGGCTGTCGGCCAGGAGGTCGTCGTCGAGGACGGCCGCATCGTCGCCATCGGAGGCAGCGACCGCGCCATTCCCCGCAACGGTCTCGTCCTGTCCGGCCACGGCAAGGCCGCCAAGTGGCTCGCCGCGAACAGCAGCATCGGCGCGAAGGTGAGCATCGCGGACGGGCGGCTCACGATCACGGTGGACGCCGAGGCCTACGTCGTGCGGGCCGAGCTGCTGCGCGAGGACGCACTGGCCCGCCGTACCGGGGCCGTGGAGTCCTGCACCGTGTTCCCCGAGGCGGACGTCGACCGGGGCATCGACGAGTCCGCACGGACGATCACCGAGGCGCGCGACGCGCTGGAGGACGGCCGTGAGGCCGACGCGATCGCGCTCGCCACGACGTCCGCGACCACGGCGAGGGGCGCCGCTGACCGCACCCGCGAGTCCCGTCCCGTCGAGGGCCGCGGTGTGTGGGTGCGTCCCAAGGAGACGACTCCCGAGGCGATCCGCGCGACGATGGACCGCATCGAGCACGCGGGCTTCAACGTGGTGTTCCTCGAGACGCTCTGGCAGGGATACACGATCTTCCCGTCGGACGCCGCGAAGGCCGCAGGCGTCGAGGCGCAGCGCCCGAACATGCGGGGCTTCGACCCGCTGAAGGTGTGGATCGAGGAGGCACACAGCCGGGGCATCGAGCTGCACGGGTGGGTGCACACCTTCTTCGTCGGCTCCGAGAGGGCCGGCGACGACAGCGCCGGCGGCCAGGCCGGCCCCGGCCCGATCCTGCGGGCGCACCCCGAGTGGGCCGCCGTCGAGCGCTCGGACGTCGGCAAGCAGGGCCCCCAGCCCTCGACGATGGAACCCGGCTACTACTGGGTCGACCCGGCGATGCCCGGCGTCCGCGACTACATCCGCTCCGTGTTCCGGGAGATGATCACGGACTACGACCTCGACGGACTGCACTTGGACTACATCCGCTACCCCGTCTCCCTGCCCTACGCGTCGTCCTTCTCCTACAGCGACTACTCGCGTCAGGCGTTCCGCGACGAGCACGGCGTCGACCCGTACACGCTCGAGGAGACCGACCCCCGGTGGAAGGTGTTTGACTCCTGGCGCGAGGAGAACATCACGTCCTTCGTCAGGAGCGTCCGGGAGATGCAGCGCGAGGTGAAGCCCGGGATCGCCCTGTCCGGCGCGGTGTTCGCCGACCCGGTGGACGGGCTGAGCAAGAAGTTCCAGAACTGGGCCGACTGGATCGACAAGGACTACCTGGACCTGCTCACCGGCATGTCCTTCGGCACCTCGCCGGACTCGGTGGGCGAGGACACCGGGGTCATGCGCGAGCGCGTCGGCGACGCCTACCTCTACACGGCCACCTACGGGCCGATCCACGGCTCACCCTCGGATGTCATGGGCGACCAGTTGCAGGCCGTCAAGGACGCCGACTCCGACGGCACCGCGCTGTTCGCCTACAACCAGCTCACCGACGCGCAGGTCGAGGCACTGCACCTCGGGGCCTACCGGACGAAGGCGTTCGCGCCGCACGCCGACCCGGCGAAGGCCGCCGAGGCGGCGCTGGGCCCGGTCGTGAACCGGATCGAGTCCGCGTCCGGCTCCTGTGTGAGCGGGGCCGACGCCAAGCATGCCTCGGTCCGGCTGAAGACCGCGAAGAAGCTGCTGGAGACGGCCGGCGATCACGGCCTGGCCGCCGCCCGGCGCCAGGTCGCGGCGATCGTCGCGAACTCCGGCGCCTGGGACGGCGCACAGACCGGCTTCACCTCAGGGGTCACCCGTGACCTGCGCATGGTGGGCCGCTGGCTGGACCAGGCCGGCGGCTGAGCCGGGACCGGTCCGGCCGGCGGTTCTGGTGGGCGGCACGGTCCCGTTCGTCGCGACCGCCTTGGTCCGGGCGGCCGACGGCGGTTACGCACGGACGTCACCGCGCGCGGCAACCACTCCTCGGCGACTACGCGCACGCCCTGTGGCCACCACACCGAAACCTGACTCCAGCAACAACATGGCGTCTGAGCTGCCGGCACCGCGGCCGACCGGAGCACGGCAACGTTCTCCGGACCGGCCGCGGTGCCCCCGAGTGCGGGACTGTCACCACCCGTTGCGGTGCACGACGTCCGCGACCGGGCGACGCCGCACCGGTCCGAAGGAACCACGCGGCCAGCCCACGGGAACGACGGCGAAGGTACGCATGTCCTCCGGGATGCCCAGCGCCTCCTTCCACTCCTCCTCCAGCATCAGGTGCCAGATGGTGAGGTTGGCGGCCAGCCCCAGACCTCGGGCGGCCAGAAGCAGGTTCTGGACGCCGGGGTAGACGCACGACCCCTCGGCGAGTGCCATGAAGCGTTCCTGCGTGCGCGCCATGCGCTCGGTCGCCTCGGGGCCGAGGGCCCGCGCCGACTCCCGCAGCCCTGCCTCGTCGACCCGTGGCTCGGGGAACCGGTAGCACGGAACGACGAGGGCGGGCGTCTCGGCGAAGTGGTCCCTCTGGTACCGGATGGCGTCGACCATCCGCTCGTAGGCACCGGCGTCCATGCCTTCGGGCGCGTGCTTCCCGGTGGTCGCCAGGTAGGCGTCCACACACCGCTGCCACAACGGGGCCAGCCGCGCCATGAGGGCGGGGTCGGTGACGAGGACGTACTCGTAGCACTGCATGTTGCCGCCGCTGGGACCCCAGACCGCCGCCTGGATGAGCCGCTCCAGCAGTTCCTCCGGCACGGGGTCGGGCTTCAGGCGGCGCATGGCCCGCATGGTGGACATGGTGGCGAAGAGCGAGGGACCGTCCTCGATCGCCCGGTGCGCGGTCGTTCGCGCGGCTTCGGTTGTCATGATCGCGAGTGTAGGGGCGACATGGGTTGTACAGACGGGAGTTGCGCGCCCCCGGAGCGGACGGCCCGCGGGTGGCGGGCGTCCGGCGGCGAATCCACGGTGCGTCACCTACGGCGCCACGCCTCGCCGTCCGCGGCACCCGGTGAGCCTGGCCGGAAAGCGCGCGCCGGTTCGGCTCACCCGAGTCCCGTCCCTGGACGGCCGCCCCACGGTGTGCTCTCATCCCCATGGGCCGCATCCTTACAACGATGTACAAGCGCATCGCAGTCCCCTCCACCGAGTCGTCCGCCGCCATCCGTGGCCCCGGCGGCGGCCCCGTCGTGACATACAAGCATCGAGCTCCCACCTCAGGAGGCCCGCATGTCCGTGAGCAGACGCACGCTTATCGGCACCGGCGCCCTGGCCCTCGGCACGGCAGCATTGGGCGGCCCGCTCCTCCCCTCCGCCTCCGCCGTTCCGTCGCGCCGGGCCGGCGCGCTCGTGCCCGAAGCCTTCCGCAAGCTCCCCGCCGGCAGCGTCACCGCGCGCGGATGGCTCGCCGGTCAGCTCCGGCTCCAGCTCGACGGCCTGTGCGGCCAGTTCGAGGACCTGTCCCATTTCCTCGACTTCTCGGCCACCGGCTGGGTGCACCCCGAGCGCGGCGCCTGGGAGGAAGTGCCGTACTGGCTGCGCGGATACATACCGCTGGCGGTCGCCACGGGGGACAAGCGGGCGCTGGACCGCTCCCGCGCCTGGATCGAGGCCGTCCTCGCCACCCAGCAGAGCGACGGCTTCTTCGGACCGCGGGCCCTGCGCACGTCGCTGAACGGCGGGCCGGACTTCTGGCCGTTCCTGCCCCTCCTCCAGGCGCTGCGCACCTACGAGGAGTACACGCGCGACGCACGGATCGTGCCGTTCCTCACCCGCTTCCTGCGCTTCATGAACGCCCAGGGACCCGGGGCCTTCGACACCAGCTGGGTCTCCTACCGCTGGGGCGACGGCCTCGACATCGCCGTCTGGCTCCACCGCCGTACCGGCGAGGCGTTCCTGCTGGACCTGGCCGCCAAGATGCACACCCTGGGCGCCGACTGGACGGGCCCCACCCCCAGCCGGCACAACGTGAACATCGCCCAGGGCTTCCGCGAGCCCGCCCAGTACGCGCAGGTGACCGGCGACGCGGAGCTGACCCGGGCCACCTACCGGGCCTACGACCAGGTCATGGACGTCTACGGGCAGTTACCGGGCGGTGGCATGGCCGGCGACGAGAACTACCGGCCCGGCTTCACCGACCCGCGGCAGGGCTTCGAGACCTGCGGCGTCGTCGAGTTCATGGCCAGCCACGAACTGCTCACCCGCATCACCGGCGACCCCGTCTGGGCGGACCGCTGTGAGGACCTGGCCTTCAACATACTGCCCGCCTCACTCGACCCCCAGGGCAAGGCCATCCACTACATCACCAGTGCCAACAGCATCGGCCTGGACAACGCGCCCAAGACCCAGGGCCAGTTCCAGAACGGCTTCGCCATGCAGGCCTTCCAGCCGGGTGTCGACCAGTACCGGTGCTGCCCGCACAACTACGGTATGGGCTGGCCGTACTTCGCCGAGGAACTGTGGCTGGCCACCCCGGACGGCGGACTGGCCGCGGCGATGTACGCCCCGAGCGAGGTCCGCGCGCAGGTCGCCGGGAACACCACGGTGACCGTCACCGAGGACACCGGCTACCCCTTCACGGAGACCGTCACCCTGACCGTGTCCACACCACGCCCGGTCGACTTCCCGCTGCGGCTGCGCGTGCCCGGCTGGTGCGACGGGCCGGAACTGCGAGTCAACGGCCGGTCCGTGGCCGCGCCGGACGGCCCCGCCTGGACCACCGTGAAGCGCACCTGGCGGGGCGGCGACAAGGTGACCATGCGGCTGCCCCAGCGGACCACCCTGCGTCACTGGCCCGAGCAGCACGACGCCGTCAGCGTCCAGCGCGGCCCGCTCACCTACTCCCTGAAGATCGGTGAGCGGTACGAGCGCTACGGCGGCACCGACACCTTCCCCGAGTACGCGGTGCACGCGACCTCACCGTGGAACTACGGCCTCACCCCCTCCCCCCGGACGGCCGTCGCACGGGACGACGGGCCCGTTCCCGACAACCCGTTCACGCAGGAGACGGTCCCGGTCCGCATCACCACCGAGGCCCGACGCATCGAGGAGTGGATCGCGGACGACGAGCGGGTGGTGGCGCCCCTGCAACCGGGGCCGGCACGCAGCGATGCCCCCGTGGAGACCGTCACCCTCATCCCCATGGGCGCCGCCCGGCTGCGTATCACCGCCTTCCCCACAGCCTCGCCCGACGGACGGCCCTGGACGCCCGAACCTCCCTTCCGGCGGGTCCAGAACAAGCACAGCGGCAAGGTCCTCGCCGTCGACGGCATGTCGCTGGACAACAGCGCGCGCGTCGTCCAGTTCGACAACTCAGGTACCAGCGACCACGCCTGGCAGCTCGTGGACCGTGGTGAGGGCTGGTACCTGATCCGCAACGGCAACAGCGGCAAGGTCCTCGGCGTCGACGGCATGTCGACCGCCGACAGCGCCCGCGTCGTCCAGTTCGAGGACAACGGCACCGCCGACCACCTGTGGACCCTGGTGGACAACGGGGACGGCTGGTACCGCATCCGCAACCAGCACAGCGGCAAGGTCCTCGGCGTCGACGGCATGTCGACGGCCAACAGCGCCCAGGTCGTCCAGTTCGCCGACAACGGCACCGCCGACCACCTGTGGAGGTTCCTGTGACCGGGTGACGGCGAAGTCCGGCGGCGCGCACCTCGGGGGGCGGATGGTGAAGGCGTAGAGCCCGTAGCCGAGCATGAGGTTGCGGTCGGTACCCAGACCTTGCCGCAGATGATCTCGACGACTGGAGACGGACTCCGCTTGGCGGGTGAACGCGTCGGTCGGCAGGTGCTGCATGTCGTCGAAGTAGTGGGTGAGCGAACCGAGCGGGACACCCGCGGCTTCGGCGATCTTTCGGTAGGTCACCTTGATGGCGCCGTGGCGCTGCCTGTCGTCGCGGTTGTCTGCCTCGTCTTCTCAGAGTTCCAGCCGGTGTGTACATTTGTACATTCCTGGTGGGTGCGCGGACTCGTTGCCTGCCGTTCCAGCCTGCCCATCTGTCGAACGCCAGCGGAGCCCCTTCTTGATAGACCGCGCCGTACACCGACGCCGTCGTGCGCTGTTCCTGTTCTTCTTCCTCAACGGCATCGCGATGTCCTCCTGGGTCACGCGCACGCCGGACATCCGTGACCAACTGGCAGTGTCCACCGCGCAGATGGGGCTGGTGCTCTTCGGCCTGTCGGTCGGCTCGATGGCCGGCATCCTGTGTTCCGGGCACTTCGTGTCGAGGTTCGGCACCAGGCCCGTCACGGCCGTGGCGACCCTGCTGGTCATCGCGAGCGTGGTCGTCGTCGCGGCCGGCAGCGGCCTCGCCTCCGCACCGCTGGTCACCGCCGGACTGTGCCTGTTCGGCGCGGGGATCGGGTCGGGCGAGGTGGCGATCAACGTGGACGGCGCCGACGTGGAACGGATCACCGGCACCGCGGTGCTGCCCACCCTGCACGGATGCTTCAGTCTGGGCACCGTCGTGGGAGGGCTGGCCGGCATGGCGGCCACCGCCGCGTCGTTCCCCGCCCACTGGCACCTGGCGGCGGTCGCGGTGGTGGCGGCCGCGCTCTTCGCGTACGGCATCCGTGCCGTCCCCGCCGGCATCGGCATGCGTACGGCCGCGCCCGCGTCGGACACCGGGCGGCGTTCGAGGCCGCGGGTGTGGCGGGACCGCAGGCTGCTCCTGATCGGGGCCATCGTGCTGGCCATGGCTCTCGCCGAGGGCGCCGCCAACGACTGGCTGCCGCTGCTCATGGTCGACGGCCACGGGCTCGGCGCCACGGCCGGCTCACTCGTCTACGTGGGGTTCGCCGCGGCGATGACCCTCGGACGCTTCAGCGGCACGTTCTTCCTCAACCGGTACAGCCGGGCGACCGTCGTGCGGGCCAGCGCGGTCTCCGGCGCCGTCGGCCTGTCCCTGGTCATCTTCTCCGACAACGCCGGCGTGGCCGCGGGGGCGGTTCTGTTCTGGGGCCTCGGCGCGTCCCTGGGCTTCCCGGTGGCCCTGTCGGCGGCGGGTGACTCGGGGCCCGACGAGACCGCCCGGGTCAGTCTCGTGGCCACGATCGGTTACGTCGCCTTCCTGGTGGGGCCGCCCGCGCTCGGCTTCCTGGGCGACCACTACGGGCTGCGTCCGGCGATGCTGGTGGTGCTGGCGTTCGTCGCCACGGCCGTCGTCGCGGCCCCGGCCGCCGGTACCCGCGCACGCACCTCTCCCCCGGTGCGCGTCGGACCGCAGGACGAGGTTCCCCTCCATCCCCAGAACTCGTCCGCGCGACGGCCGAGTCAGAGCATCGAGGAATGATCGCGTGACCAGCCCCCCTCGGCGCACCGAGCGACTCGCCCCTCTTCTCACCCGGCTCGGGCAGCCGGTGCCCGCGGCCGTGCTGCTCGCCGCCGCTCTGCACACCGTCTGGGCGCTGGTCCTCGCCAACGGCGGCGGCGACCTGGCGGCGCAGGACGCCTGGACGGCGTTCGCCGCCGAGCACCCGGACTCCGCGTACAACTTCGCCTGGTTCGGCGGTATGCACCCCGCCTCCTACAGCGTCGTATCGCCGTACGTGATGAATCTTCTCGGTGTGCGCACGACCATGGTCGTGTCCGGTACGGTCTCGGCCGCTCTGCTCGCCCTGCTGCTGGTGCGGAGCCGGGCGGTGCGCCGGCCCGTGTGGCCCGCGTTGTACGGGGCGTTCGCCCTGACCTGCAACGCGGTGTCGGGCCGGGCGACGTTCGCGCTGGGCACGATGTTCGGTCTCGCGGCGCTGGTGGTCGTCCTCGGCGGCGGCACCACGCGTCCCGTGGTCCTTCGGCGGTCGTCCCGCGCCGCGCCGCTCGTCATGGGCGCGCTGCTGGCTGCCCTGGCGACCATGGCCAGCCCGGTGGCCGGACTGTTCGTCGGGATGGTGGCCGGGGCCCTGTGGCTCACGAAGCGGCGCGCCCCCGCGTACGTCCTCGGCGGCGCGCCGCTCGCCGTCGTCGCCCTGACCTCCTGGCTCTTCCCCTTCTCCGGCGAGATGCCGATGAACGGGTGGACGGCGGCACTGTCCCTGCTGTGCGGTCTGGCGCCGCTGGCCTTCGCGCCGGTCCACTGGCGCACGGTGCGTGTGGCGGGCGTGCTGTACGCGCTGGCGGTGCTGGGCGCGTGGCTGATCCCGTCCCAGATCGGCAGCAACATCACCCGCCTGGGAATGCTCTTCGGCGGTGTCGTGCTCCTCGCCGCACTGCCCGAGGCCCGGCTGCCGCGCCCGGCCACGATGCGTACGACGGCGCGCCGACGCGTCGCGCTGATCGCGGCGATCTGCGCGGCCACCGTCTGGCAGGGCACCGGCGCGGTGGCCGACGCCGTGCGGACCGCCCCGACCCCGGCGTGGTCGCAGGACCTGGAGCCGCTACTGGCCCAGTTGGAGCGCCACCGGGCCGGCCAGGAGGGGCGGCTCGAAGTCGTGCCGGCCCGCAGTCACCGGGAGTCCTCGGCACTCCCCGAGTACGCCTACCTCGCGCGCGGCTGGAACCGCCAGGCCGACCTCGGACGCAATCCCGTCTTCTACGACGGCACGCTCACCGCCCGCAGTTACCGCGCCTGGCTCGACCGATGGGCGGTCCACCACGTGGTCCTGCCGTCAGGTCCCCTGGACTCGGCGGGCCGACAGGAGGCGGAACTGATCCAGCGTGGACTGCCCTATCTGAGGCAGGTGTGGTCCGACGCGAACTGGAAGCTGTACGCCGTCCAGGACCCGACGCCGCTGGCCGGACCGGACGCCGCCGTCGCGGACACCGCCCACGACCACCTCACCGTCACGGTGCGCAGGGCGGGGCCGGTCCTGTTGCGCGTGCCCTACTCCCCCTGGCTGGCCCTGGTCGACGGCCAGGGGCACAGGATCGAGGCGGCGCGGTCCGAAGAGGACGGCGGTGAGCACGTCGACACCCGAGGCTGTCTGAAGGAAGAGGTCCAGGACGCCGGTGCCGGCCAACCCCAGGACACGTGGACGGTACTTGTCGCGCCCCGGGCCGGCACCTACCGCATCGCGGCCGACTACGGACTGCCCCGCGGCACCCCCTGCCCTCCCGTCCGCTGAGCCGACTCCCCGGCGGCCGGGCCCCACCGCCGCGTGCGGGCCGTCCCGACCTGCCTCCACGTCTGACCTGCGCCACGGCGGCGAGGGCGGCTGGCGCCCGCGAGGTGCGGGGCGAGCGTGCGCAGGACGGGCAGGAAGCCGGCGCTCCCGCGGAGATTCGTCGCCATGCTTCGGGCCGAGCAATTCGGATGTACAGGCCCGACGTTGTGAGGGATCATGCGCTTTCGTGACCTCGCGAGCAGATGAAACCAGCCACGAAGCGGCCCCGCCCGCCCCCGCCGTGGCCGTCGCCCCCTCCACCCCGGTGCACCGGGACGGCAACATCCTGCGCTGGCTCATCGCCTACACCTTCTCCGTGGTCGGCGACGCCGCCTACTTCGTGGCGCTCGGCTGGGCCGCACAGAAGGTGGCCGGACCGGCCCAGGTCGGCCTGGTGATGGCGGTCGGCGCGATACCCCGGGCGATCCTCATGCTCGGCGGCGGCGTGATCGCCGACCGGTTCGGCCCGCGCAGGGTGGTCATCTCCTCCGACGCGGTCCGCGCTGTGGTGATCCTCGCGGCGGCCGCGACGCTCGCGTTCAGCACCCCCGGCCTCTGGTTGCTCGTCGCGCTCGCCCTCGTCTTCGGCATCGTGGACGCCCTGTTCATGCCTGCGGTCGGCGCCATGCCGCCCCGGCTCACCGGCCGCGACCAGCTGATGCGGGTGCAGAGCCTGCGCAACCTGGTGCAGCGGTCCGGTCACATCGCCGGTCCGCCGCTCGCCGGGTTCTCCATGGGACTCGGCGGCCCCGCCGCCGCGTTCGCCGCGACCGGCGCCCTCTTCACCCTGTCGCTGCTCCTCCTGGTCGCGGTCCGGCTCGCCCCACTGCCGCCCGGGGAACAGCCCGCCGCGGACTCCACCGCCCGCCGCGACCTGGTCGACGGCATCGTCTACCTGCGCCACCAGCCCGTCGTCGGCCCGCTCGTCCTCTCCGGACTGCTCTCCATGATCGGCTGCATCCCACCGATGGCGATCGGCGTCATCATGCTCGCCGAGGAACGCGGCTGGGGCCCCTCCGGCGGTGCCTGGGTGAACGCCGCCCTCAGCGCCGGCGTCTGCACGACCTCGCTCCTGCTGGTCGTGCGCGGCCGCTTCCCCCGGGCCGGCCACTGGCACAACATCACCCTGCTCGTCGCCTCCGCCGGCATCGGCCTGATCGGCGTCATGCCGAACCTCGCCCTCGCGGTCGCCGTGGCGCTCCTGTCAGGCCTGGTCTCCGGCCTCTGCGGCGGTCTGTCCCTGGCCCTGATGCAGGCCAACACCGCCCTCGCCTTCCAGGGCCGGGTCGCCTCCGTCCAGGCGCTCAGCGCAGTCGGCATCACCCCGGTGATGTTCCCGCTCTTCGGCCTCCTGGTGGAGGGGTGGGGCGCCGGCCCCACCTTCCTCCTCTTCGGCTGCATCAGCATGCTCGGCGCCACAGTCTCCACCGCCTCCCACGCCGTCCGCCACGCCGACCTGGACTTCACGAAGACCGCAGACTGACTCCGGCCCCCGACCAGAGCGACTGCGGTCATCGGGGTGACTCTGCTCCCTGTCCAGCAGCGAGCAGAGTCACCGGCCGCCCGTGCCGCAGCGGGTGCGGGCGCTACTTGGGCATGAGGACGGTGTCGACGATGTACACGTTGGCGTTGGCGGTCTTCACGTTGCCGCAGACGACCTTGGAGGTGTCGTTGACGGTGTAGTCCTCGCCGGATCCCTTGGTGCTGATCATGCCCTTCTGGAGCGTCTCGAAGGAACCGTCCTCCAACTGCTGAGGGGTGAGCTTCTGGCCGACCACGTGGTAGGTGAGGATCTTCGTCAGCTGCTCCTTGTCGTTGAGGACCTTGTTCAGGTCGGCCTCGGGGATCTTGGCGAAAGCGTCGTTGGTGGGGGCGAAGACCGTGATGTTCTCGGCATTGTTGAGGGTGTCGACCAGGTCGGCCTTCTTGACGGCGGTGACCAGGGTGGACAGGGCCGGGTTGTTGGACGCTGCGGTGGCGACCGGGTCCTTGGCCATGCCGTCGAATGAGCCCGCGCCCTCCTTCGGCACGCCGGCGCAGGCGGGACCGAAGGGCTGGTCGCCGGTCATCGTCTCCTCGGAGGGGGTGCTCTGCTCCGTCGTCGCCTCCTCGGCGGCCGTGGTGGGGGCTGCCTTGGCGTCGTCACCGGAATCGGAGCACGCGGCCAGGGAGAAGGGCAGCGCGGCGGCTGCGACGACGGCGATCGCGGTGCGGCGGAACTTCAGGCTGTTCATGATGGGTTGCTCCTTGAACGGCTGTCTCTACGGGATTCGGGTTGGTTGGTTGTGCTGCCCCGGGCGCGGCCTGCGGGCCGCCCCGGGTGGTCTAGGCGACAGTGACGAAAACGCTGTGCCAGCCGCTCGCTCCGTCGGGGATGGTCCGGGTGCGCTGTTCGGTCTGGACCTGGCCCGTGCCGTCGGTGGCGCGGACGGTGATGGTGTGTCCGCCGGGGGCGGCGGTCCAGCGGTAGGACCACTGGCGCCAGGTGTCGACGCCTGCCTGGGCGGCGAGGTCGGCGTCCTGCCAGGGCCCGTCGTCGACGCGGACCTGGACGCGGGTGACGCCGCGGCGCTGGGCCCAGGCGACGCCGGCGATGGTGACGGTGCCGGCGGCGGGGCGCGCGAAGGGCTTGGGGGTGTCGATGCGGGACTGGGTTTTGATCGGTGCCTTGCGGGCCCACTCGCGTTTCACCCAGTACGGGTCGTAAGCGTCGAAGGTCGTCAGCTCGATGTCGGTGATCCACTTGCACGCCGACACGTAGCCGTACAGACCGGGGACGAGCATGCGGACCGGGAACCCGTGGTCGAAGGGAAGAGGCTCGCCGTTCATGCCGACGGCGAGCATCGCGTCGCGGCCGTCCATGACGTCCTCGACGGGGGAGCCGAGCGTCATCCCGTCCACCGACCGCGCCACCAACTGGTCCGCCTTGCCTCCCCTGGAAGGAGGCACCACGCCGGCCTCCTCCAGGACGTCGGCGAGGGGAACGCCGAGCCAACGGGCGTTGCCGACGTACGGGCCGCCGACCTCGTTGGAGACACAAGTCATGGTGATGCCGCGTTCGATGAGCGGCCGGGCCAGCAGCTGGTCGAAGGTGAAGGTGCGCGGCCGGGTGACCCCCTTGCCGTGGATGCGCAGCCGCCAGGTGCCGGCGTCGACCTTGGGAACGCTCAGGGCGGTGTCGACGCGGTAGAAAGCCCGGTTGGGTGTGGTGAAGGAGGTGATGCCGGGGACCTTCAGTTGGACGCCGGACGGGATGGCGGGGGCCGGGGAGGCGGGCTTGGGCAGGATCAGCGCGTCGCGGGAGGCGACAGCTCCCTGGCTCTGCCGCCCTGTGAAGAACCGTCCCAGCGCGCCGGCCGAGGTCGCCGCTACGGCGGTCACCCCAGCCGCGGTGAGGAAGCCGCGCCTGTTCCACTCGTGGGTACCGCCCTCGCCGCCCGCATCGGCCGGAGCCGGGGCCGGTACGGCCTTGGACGCCAACAGGTACAGCACGACCGCTCCCGCGACAGCTCCGGCGAGCGAGGGCAGTGCGTCACCCAGGCCGGTGGAATCGGGGCGGCTGAGAGCCGCTGAGGCTCCGACGATCCCGAACAGCAGCACTCCTGCGGCCCCGGTCCGTCGACGTGCCAGGGCGAGGACGCCCAGGGCGATGGCGATCACGGCGAGGATCACGAGGATCCCCAGCTGCAGCACCGTCTTGTCGTTCTCGCCGAACGTGCGGATCGCGAAGTCCTTCACCTCGGCCGGCGTCCGGTCGATCACCGTGCCGCCGACGACCGTCACCGGTCCGGCGGCGGGCCGCACCAGCCCGGCGACCAGCTCGGCCACGGCCAAGGCCGTACAGGCGGACAGGAGTCCGGCCAGCGCGCCGAGCACGATGCGGGAGAGGATGCTGCGGAAGTTGCTCACACCCGGCATTCGGCAGCAAGCGCCCGGCGGATTGGTCCTGGCTCCGGAAGAGTGGAATCTGCCGAGAACGAGAGCGGGGCGAGGAACGGGCGCACGAGGAGGGTGTCGATGGGGACGCCGACGGCGACGATGCGGCCGATCTGGGCGAGACAGAGCAGGGGCATCACGGTCAGGGCGGCGAAGGTGGCGGCCAGGATGAGTCCGGCGGCGCTGGGGGCGCATGCGGCAGCTGAGCACGGTGCCTGGGATTGCTGTACTCATCCGATTCGGCACGGCGGCAGGACCGAGATGGCAGGGACGCCTGGAGATCACCCGGATGGCTGCTCGTAACTTTTCACGGATTCCGGCAATCCATCGCGACATTCGTCACGAATCAATACTGGAAGCAGCATTGGATTATCGGGCAGAGCGTATGCCACTGGATTCCTGGCCCCCCAGAAACTGCCACGACACATGGTGACGACCTGCAAGCCGCCGCGGAGTCCACGGATCACCACCATCCCACGGCGTTTCCCTTCACTCGGTCTCCGGGCACGAAGACCGCTCCCTGCGAGGAATTCATCATGGACACCGCCTTCGCGCTCCGCGGATGTCCGGCCACTTTGGACATCCCGCTCCCCGCGAGCGAACAGGCAGCCCGCCAGGCCCGTAAGGCCACGGCTCGGCTACTGGCGCGGGAGGCCGACATCTGTCCCCTCGACGTTGCCGAGGATCTCGTGCTGATCGTCTCGGAACTGGTCGGCAATGCCGTACTGCACGCCGCCGGACCCTACGCGCTCACCCTGAGCCTGGAGCGGGGGCGGGCGGGTGTCACCGTCAGCGACGGCACAGCGGACCTGCCAGGGGATCACCGCGAGGCGCAGCGGAAGGAGCCGGGGGGCCGGGGACTGAAGATCGTCCGGGCGCTGGGGGCGGATCTCTTCGTCAGCCCTTGCGGCCGGGGCAAACAGGTCATCGCGGTCCTCACCTGGTAGCCCAACGGCCACTCCCTGCGCACCGGCATCGGCGGATGCCATCGACGCACCGCCGAAGACCACCGCGCGCAGGAGAACGCCGCTTCGCTCTCCTCACGCCCGGTCTTCGCCGCCGTACGCCCTCTGGCTTGGCCGCTGGAAGCGCCAATCCACGCGACCGTCCGCTACGAAGAATGGACGACGCACCTACAGGTTTCGGTGGCCGGACCGCCCCCGGGCGCTCCGGCCTGAACCGAGCGACGACAAAGGACCGGCATGCGATGGACGCCCCGCCCCCCGACGGTCTGCCCAGGCCGTCCCTTCGCCTTCTCACCACGGCCGGGGCGGCACAGG
This sequence comes from Streptomyces sp. BK79, assembly GCF_044142145.1. Taxonomy (NCBI): domain Bacteria; kingdom Bacillati; phylum Actinomycetota; class Actinomycetes; order Kitasatosporales; family Streptomycetaceae; genus Streptomyces; species Streptomyces sp. BK79. The sequence goes on along the minus strand of NZ_JBHVOC010000022.1, from coordinate 119,080 downwards.
TGAACCAACCGCTTCCCTTCGGCGCCGGCCGCCACGGCCACCCCGCCCCCAGCGACCTCGCCGAGATCATGGACAAGGTGGCGCACGGCGACAAGCAAGCCTTCTCCGCCCTGTACGACGCCGTCGCACCGCTGGTGTTCGGCATCGTGCTCAAAGTGGTGCGCGACCGGGCACAGTCCGAGGAGGTCACCCAGGAGGTGATGATCGACTTGTGGCGGCAGGCGGCACGCTACCGGCCCGAGACCGGCGCGGTGACGGCGTGGGCGGCGACGATCGCCCACCGGCGTGCCGTGGACCGAGTCCGATCCGCCCAGGCATCCGCCGAGCGCGAAAAGGCCCAGGCCGCCCGCGAGCACACCACCGCCTTCGACGAGGTCACCGAACAGGTCGAGACCCGCCTGGAGTCCGAACAGGTCCGCCGCTGCCTGCGCGGCCTGACAGAGCTCCAGCGGCAGGCCGTCACCCTGGCCTACTACCGAGGGCTCACCTACCGCGAGGTTGCCGAATCCCTGCGCACACCGCTTCCCACGATCAAGACACGCATGCGCGACGGGCTCATCCGGCTCCGCGACTGCATGGGGGTGACCACATGAAACGCCATGCCACCGACGCCCACACCCTGGGTGCCGCCTACGCGCTGGGTGCACTCGACGATGATGAACGCGAGGACTTCGACGCCCACCTGCGAGCATGTGAGGCATGCTGGCAGGAAGCCGCCGAGTTTCACGCGACGGCGGCACGTCTGGCGGCAGCGGTCGCCCAGCCGCCGCCTTCTGCGGCCAAGGCGCAGGTCATGACGGCCATCGACGGGGAGCGCCAGCTGCCCCCGCGTGTCCCCGTCCGCAGCGCGGCGCCCGCACTCGCCGGCATTGTGCGCCGCCGGGCCGTGCCCCTGGCGCTGGCCGCCGGCGTGGCCGCGGCCGCACTGGGCGGAGTCGCGGTGTGGCAGACACGGAACGGACAGGACCTCGAACAGCAAGCCCGCCAGGCGCAGCAGCAGCTCGACGCGGTCAGCGCCGTGCTGGCAGCTCCGGACGCCCGCACGGTCCACGGACGGGCTGCCAACGGAGCCTTGGCCACCGTCGTCGCCTCCGAGCGGCAGAACGAGGCCGTCTTCATCGCAGCCAACCTGCCCGCACCCGGAACGGGCAAGACCTACCAGCTGTGGCTCGACCACGACGGCACCATGCGTCCGGCCGGACTCGTCCACGCCGACGGCACCGTCGTCCTGTCCGGCAACCCCGCCGACGCCGGCGCCGTCGGCCTCACCCTCGAACCCGCCGGAGGCTCCCCTCGGCCCACCACCGACCCCCTGCTGCTGATGACTCTTTGACCGGCCCGCACCGGTCGTTGTTCATCTCTCCCCCGCCGCTTCACATCGCGCCCATTCCGATGGCCGCCCGGCTGCTGCGAAGTACGGGTGAAACGCGGCAGCCGAGCGGCGTGTCGAGTGGCGGGAGCGCTTGTGGTGGAAGACCGGCGAGTGGTTGTGGTCGGCGCCGGGGTCGCCGGACTGACCGTCGCCTGCGTCCTCGCGGCCACAAGCCAGGTCACCCTGTACGAGGCGGACGGACGGCTCGGCGGCCACGCCCACACCCGCGAACCGGCCGTGCCCGGTGGCCGGGCGGTTCCCGTTGCCCACCGGCTCGCCCACCGTCTCGCCCACCGGCTGCTTTCCAGGTCCGTCCTGCCGGCGGCCACCCGTTGAGACGGCTGTTCAGCAGGCGAGAAAATCCGGAGCTCGCTCATACCCCCGCTGCCCCGTGACGAATACCCGGCAGGACAGCACGACGTTCGGCCAGAGCAGCCCAGGGGGTTCTCATGACGGTTCAGCAGTCAGAGGTGTCGGAGGCCAGGGACACCGGTCCCGTACTCGACACGGGCACGACACTCGCCCGGCTGCTCGCGGACGTCGCCCATGTGGACGAGGTGCCGCTCGACAGTCACTTCTTCCACGACCTGGGCGCGGACTCCCTGGTCATGGCGCACTTCTGCGCCCGGGTCAGGAAGCGGCCGGACCTGCCGTCGGTGTCGATGCGCGACATCTACCGGCACCCGACCATCCGCGACCTGACCGCGGCCTTCGCGGACGCGGCCCCGCCCGCTCCCGCCCCCGGGGCGACCGCCCGCCCGCGGAGGCCCGGGCAACGGGCGCCCGCGCCCACCGGCAGCCCCCACCACCTGCTCTGCGGAGCCCTGCAACTCCTGGGCTACCTCGGCTACGCGCTCGTCCTCGCTCTCGTCGGCGCCCGTGGCTACGATTGGATCTCCGCCGGAACAGGCCTGCTCGACACCTATCTGCGGTCCGTGGCCTTCGGCGCCGTGCTGCTCGTGGTCCTGTGTGCCCTTCCGGTGGTCGCGAAGTGGCTGCTGATCGGCCGGTGGACGCCACGGCGGTTCCGCGTCTGGAGCCTGGCCTACGCCCGCTTCTGGCTGGTCAAGGCGCTGATCCGGTCGAGTCCCCTCGTACTGTTCGCCGGTTCGCCCCTGTACCCGCTCTACCTCAGGGCGCTGGGCGCGCGCGTGGGACGAGGGGTGACGTTCCTGTCGCGCGGTGTGCCGGTCTGCACCGACCTGCTGACGATCGGCGCGGGCACCGTCGTCCGCAAGGACTCGCTCATCAGCTGCTACCGCGCCCACGACGGGGTGATCGAGACCGGGCCGGTCACCCTGGGCCGCGACGCGGTCGTCAGTGAGGCGACCGTACTGGACATCGGCTCCGGTCTCGGCGACGGCTCCCAGCTCGGCCACGCTTCCTCGCTGCACACCGGCCAGACCGTCCCGGACGGCGAGCACTGGCACGGGTCACCGGCCCAGCCCGCTGACGCCGACTTCCAGCCCTTGGCGCCCGCCCGCTGCGGCACCTTGCGGCGGGCCGTCAACGGGGTCCTCCTGTTGCTCACAGCGGTGCTGGGCTACGTACCGCTGACGGTGGGCCTGCTGGACGCGCTGCTCTCGCCGGTCCTGGAAGGCTCCACGGTGCTGAGCCGCGGACGGGCTGCGCCGGCCGGCTGGGTGCTCTACGCCGACGTACTGGTGATCACGGCTGTGGCCTTCTCCGGCGGCCTGCTCGCCGCCCTCGTCGTCGTGGGCACCGTCCCGCGCCTGCTGGGCCGGTGCGTCACCCCGGGCCGGACCTACCCGCTCTACGGCCTCCACCACGCCCTGCACCGGGCGACCCTTCTGATCAGCAACCGGGCTTCTCTGACCAGGCTGTTCGGCGACAGCACCTGCATCGTGCACTACCTGCGGTGGATCGGCTACGACCTCTCCCGCGTGGAGCAGACCGGTTCGAACTTCGGCACCCGCGTCAAGCACGAGAGCCCTCTGATGAGCGCGGTCGGCACCGGCACCATGGTCGCGGACGGCCTGTCGATGATGAACGCCGAGTACTCCAGCACCTCCTTCCGCCTGTCGCGCACCGCCATCGGGGCGCACAACTTCCTGGGCAACCGGATCGCCTGCCCGCCGGGCGGCAGGACCGGCGACGACTGCCTCCTGGCGACCAAGGTGATGATCCCCGTCGACGGCCCCGTCCGCCACGGCGTCGGACTGCTGGGCTCCCCCTCTTTCGAGATACCGCGATCCGTACTGCGGGACAGCACCTTCGACGAACTCAAGGAAGGGGACGGACTGCGCCGCCGTCTGGCGGCCAAGAACCGGCACAACGCGGTGACGATGGTCTGCCACCTGTTCACGGGCTGGCTGTTCTTCTTCTGCGTCACCGTGCTCTACGCGTGCGCCGCGAGCCTGTACCCGCAGTGGGGCACGATGGCGCTCGCCCTGGCCAACGCGGTGCTGCTGCCCTTCACTCTCCTCTACTTCGTCCTCGTGGAGCGGGCCGTCACCGCCGTGCGCCCCCCGGGACCGCTGTTCTGCTCGATTTACGACCGCCGCTTCTGGCACCGCGAGCGGTACTGGAAGGTTCCGTCGGAGACGTATCTCCAGGTCCTCAACGGCACACCGTTCAAGCCCCTCATGTGGCGCCTGCTCGGCGTCCGCATCGGGGCCCGGGTGTTCGACGACGGCTGCAGCCTGACCGAGCGTCCGATGGTCACCATCGGGGACGGCTGCACGCTCAACGCGGGCAGCGCCGTGCAGTGCCACTCCCAGGAGGACGGCACGTTCAAGTCGGACCGCAGCATGATCGGCGCCGGCTGCACCCTCGGGGTCGGCGCGTTCGTGCACTACGGCGTGACGGTCGGCGACGGGGCCGTACTGGCCACGGACGTCTTCCTGATGAAGGGCGAAACCGTGCCCCCGCACACCCGCTGGGCGGGCAATCCAGCCCACCCAGCGCCCGACGACACCGACGCAAGCGACGGAAGTGGGCTGTGATGACGACGGCAGCGACCGGCGGACACACCCCGGTGAGAGAGAACCAGGAGACCGCAGGCGGCCGTACGACCGTCCCGCGCTGGACGCTCACGCCCGTGCCCGGCACCGCGGAGCACGCCGTGCTCGTCCCCGACCACGTGGCCGCGAACCTCCGGCGGCGGGCCGTCGAACTGGGCGTGCCGCTCACCGCGATCCTCCTCGCGGCCCACGCGAAAGTGCTCGCCGTGCTCCGCGGCGACCGTGCCGTTCGCGGTGGTCTGCTGACCGGGGACGGCACCGGGCCGCTGACCTGGGAACTGTCGGTCGGGCCCGGCTCCTGGCGTCACCTGGTCACCGCGGCCACGGAAGCGGAGTCGGGGGCGCCGCCCGCGACGCCCCCCGCCCCCGAGGTCGTCTTCGGTCCTGACGGGCGAGCGCCCGCCACCCTGACCGGCGGCACCGTCCTCGCCGTCACGGCGGAGGATCGCGGCGGCCGGCGCGTCCTGCGCCTGCGGTACCGGACCGACGTCCTGGACGCCGCCTGCGCCGCCCGGATCGGCGGATACCACTTGGCCGCGCTGGAACAGGTCGCCGCCGACCCGGACGCCCCGCACGACCGGCACAGTCTGCTCTCCCGCGAGGAGATCCGCTTCCAGCTCGACGGGCTCGCCGGGCCGCGCCGCGCGCTGCCGGACCGCCGCGTCCACGAACTGTTCGAGGAGCGGGTGCGCCGCCACCCCGACGCCGTCGCGGTCGTGCACCGCGACGGGCAGTGGACCTACCGGGAACTCGACGCACGGGCCAACCGGCTGGCCCGCGCCCTGCTGGTGCGGGGACTGCGCCCCGAGGACACGGTCGCGGTGGTGACCGGGCGCGACCTGTACTGGACGGCCGCCGTGCTGGCCGTGCTCAAGGCGGGCGGCGCCTACCTGCCCGTCGACCCGCACTACCCACCCGGCCGCATGACCGCCATGCTCTCCCGCGCCGACTGCGCCTTCGCGCTCACCGAGCCGGGCAGCACCGCCAATTTGGAGCGGGCCCTCGTCTCCGTGCCCGGCACCCGCAAACTGCTCGTCCCCGTCCTCACCGAACGGGCCACCGACGGCACCCGACTCGGCCTGGACATACCGGCGGACCGGCTCGCGTACGTGTTCTTCACCTCCGGCTCCACCGGGGAGCCCAAGGGCGCGATGTGCGAGCACGCCGGACTGCTCAACCACCTCCACGCCAAGATCGAGGACCTGGGCATCGGTGCGGGCACGGTCGTGGCGCAGACGGCGTCGCAGTGCTTCGACATCTCCCTGTGGCAACTGCTCGCCGGTCTCCTGACCGGCGGACGGACCCTGCTCGTCGAGCAGGAGGCCGTCCTCGACGCCGACCGGTTCCTCGACGCGATCACCGACGGCCGGGTCAACGTCCTCCAACTCGTCCCCTCCTACCTCGACGTCCTCCTGACCGCGCTCGAACGCACCCCGCGCGACCTGCCCGACCTGCGGTGCGTGTCGGTCACCGGCGAGGCCCTCAGGACCGAACTCGTCCGGCGCTGGTTCAGGGAGGGGCCCGGCGTCCGGCTGGTCAACGCCTACGGACTGACCGAGACGTCCGACGACACCAACCACGAGGTGATGGACGCCATGCCCGCCACCGACCGGATACCGCTCGGCCGCCCCGTACAGAACGTGCGCGTCCACGTCGTCGACGACAACCTCGTCCCCGTCCCGCTCGGCGCCCCCGGCCACATCGTCTTCTCCGGCGTCTGCGTCGGCCGCGGCTACGTCAACGACCCCGAGCGCACTCGCCTCGCCTACCGCGACGACCCTCACCGACCTGGCCAACGGCTCTACCGGGGAGGCGACTTCGGCCGCTGGCTGCCGGACGGGAAGCTGGAGTTCCTCGGCCGTGAGGACGCGCAGGTCAAGATCCGCGGGTTCCGCATCGAGATCGGCGAGGTCGAGAACGCGCTGCTGCGGGTCGGCGGCGTCCATGACGGCGCGGTCGTGGTGACCGGCCCGGAGGGCCACGGCCGGCGACTGACCGCGTTCTGCACGGGCGAGCGGGCCCTGACCGCCGACCGGCTGCGGGAAGGGCTCGGCGAGCTGCTGCCCGAGTACATGATCCCGGCCTCCTTCCACCGGTTGGAGAGCCTGCCGCTCACGGCCAACGGCAAGACCGACAAGCAGGCGCTGACCGTGCTCGCCGACGCACTCGCCACGGCCGAGGATGACCACGACGACCACCGGCCCCCGCAGACACCGACCGAGCGGCGGCTCGCCGCGGCATGGGCGGCGGTACTGGGCGTGCCGACCGAACGGATCGGCCGGGGCGACGACTTCTTCGCCCTGGGCGGCACCTCCCTGGCGGCCGTACGGCTGATGGTCCGCCTGGATCGTGCCGTCTCCCTGCGCGACCTCACCGACCATCCGGCACTCGCCGACCTGGCCCGCCTGCTCGACACCCGGACCGGGGCCGGCTCCGCCCCGCCACCTGGCTCGTAACTGACAGCCACCTTTGGGAGGCAACCCATGCGCACCGCACTGTTCCGCAAGCACGCCACCCCCACCACACCGCCCCCGCCCGCCGCGACCACCGCGACCACCGCGACCACCGCGACCACCGCGACCACCGCGACCACCGCACAGTCCCACGCCGGCGGACCCCCGGTCATCTCGGTCCCGGACGCACCCGACCCGGCGGCCTGGACGGCCGAGCACCGCGCGGCGCTGCTCGACCTCGTCACCGAGCACGGCGCCCTCACGGTCCGCGGCCTCGCCCTGCGCACGCCGGCCGACGTCGAGGCGGTCCTTGCCCGACTGGCCGACCGGCCCGTGACCGAACGGGAGGCGTTCGCCGCCCGCGACGTCCACGCGCAGGGCGTCTACTCATCGTCGGTGTGGCCGCCCAACCAGCCCATGTGCATGCACCACGAGCTGAGTTACGCCACCGAGAGCCCCGGCCTGCTGCTGTTCGCCTGCCTCCGGCCGCCCACCCGGGGCGGCGCCACCGCCGTGGCCGACTCGGCCGCCGTACTGCGGGCGCTGCCCGCCGAACTGACGGGCCGCTTCGAGCGGGAGGGCTGGCTGCTCACCCGCACCTACCACGACGAGATCGGCGCCACGCTGACCCAGTCGTTCGGCACCGAGGACCCGCGCGCCGTCGAGGCGTACTGCCGCGCGAGCGCCATCGACTGGTCCTGGCGGCCGGACGGCTCGCTGCGCACCCGGCAGCACCGCCCAGCCGTGGTCCGCCACCCGGCCTCCGGCCGGCACTGCTGGTTCAACCAGATCGCGTTCCTCAACGAGTGGACCATGGCCCCGGAGATACGGGAGTTCCTGGTCGAGGAATACGGCCCCGACGGCCTGCCCTTCAACACCCGCTACGGCAACGGAGATCCGGTGCCTCAGGAGGTCGTGGAGCAGATCGGCGAGGTCTACGCGGCGCACACCGAGCGCCGGCCCTGGTCCGCCGGAGACCTCATGGTCGTCGACAACATCCGCACCGCGCACAGCCGGGAGGCCTATGAGGGGCCGCGCGAGGTGCTGGTGGCGATGGGCAATCCCGTGCACCCGTGTCCCACGGCTTCCGAACCCCCCGCCCCGCGATCCGGGAGGACAGCGGCATGACCTCCGTACACCACCCCGCCACAGCCCCGGGCGCGACGGCACGCCCCTGCGCACCGACCGTGCCGCCCTTCGCCGTCATCCCCGGTGTCCAGGTCAAGCAGGTCCTCGAAGGCCGGGAGAAGACCGTGACGGAGGTGGTCGAGAAGACGTACCGCCTGCACGGTGCGGGCCGCTCGGTCAATCCGCCGTCCTCCTTCCTCCGCTTCACCGACCGGCCGACGGCACGGATCATCGCGCTGCCCGCCTCCCTGGGCGGCGAGAACCACGTGGACGGCCTGAAGTGGATCTCCAGCTTCCCGGCCAACGTCGCCTCGGACATCCCCAGGGCGTCGGCCGTGCTGGTCCTCAACGACCACGACACGGGCTACCCCTTCGCCTGTATGGAGAGTTCGATCATCAGCGCCGCCAGGACCGCCGCGTCCGCCGCGTCGGCCGCCAACCGGCTCAGCCGGGGACGGCCGCGCCCCACCCGGCTGGGCTTCGTCGGGGCGGGCCTGATCGCACGCTACATCCACACCTATCTCGAAGGCACCGGCTGGTCGTTCGACGCCATCGGCGTGCACGACGTGTCCGCCGACAGCGCGGCCGGCTTCCGTACGTACCTGGAGCAGTCCGGGGCCGTCGGCCGCGTCACCGTGCACCACGACGCCGGGGAACTGGTCCGCAACAGCGACCTGATCGTCTTCGCCACGGTCGCCGACCGGCCGCACATCGACGACCCGTCCTGGTTCCACCACAATCCGGTGCTCCTGCACGTGTCCCTGCGCGACCTCGCGCCCCGCGTGCTGCTGTCCGCCACCAACGTCGTCGACGACATCGACCACTGCCTGCGGGCCGACACCTCGCCGCACCTCACCGAACGCCTCACCGGCGGCCGGGACTTCCTGCTGGGCACGCTCGACGACGTGATGGCCGGCCGGGTGACGGTGCCGGCCGACCGGCCCGTGATCTTCTCCCCGTTCGGTCTGGGCGTACTCGACCTGGCCGTCGGCAAGTTCGTCTACGACGAGGTGGCCGGCTCGGGCGAACTGCACGTCATCGACGACTTCTTCCACGAACTGCGGCGCCACGGCTGAGGACGCCCCGCCGCTCACCGGACCGGCCCCACCCGAGGAGGCCATCGTGCCAGTCATAACCGTCCCCCATGCCTTCAACGAGGAGGACCTGTACGTCGACCTCGCGCCGATGTCCGGGCACCGGCTCTTCCTCAAGTGCGAGGGCTTCAACTTCGCCGGTTCGATCAAACTGAAGGCCGCGACCGAAATGGTGGAGTCCGCCGAGCGGAGCGGGACTCTGAAACGGGACTCGATCCTGGTGGAGTCCTCCTCCGGCAACCTCGGCGTAGCCCTGAGCATGATCGCGGCGAGCAAGGGCTACCGGTTCGTGTGCGTGACCGACTCCCGCTGCAACCTCACCACGCGGCTGATGATGGAGGCCCTGGGCAGCCAGGTGCACGTCGTCTCCGACGAGGGCGCCGCCGGGGGCCTGCTGGGTGCCCGGCTCGCGTACGTGCGCGCCCTGTGCGCGTCGGACGACCGCCACGTCTGGCTGAGTCAGTACACCAACCCCGACAACTGGAAGGCCCACTACTTCCGGACGGCTCCGGCCATCGCCCGCTGGTTCCCCCAACTTGACGTGCTGTTCGTCGGTGTCGGCACCACCGGCACGCTGATGGGCTGCGCCCGCTGGTTCCGCGCCTGGCACCGTCCCGTGCGGATCGTCGCGGTGGACAGCGTCGGCTCCGCCATCTTCGGCGACCCGCCGGGCCGCCGGATGATCCCGGGCCTGGGCATGAGCGTCCGGCCGCCGCTCCTCGACGAGGGGTACGTGGACGAGGCGGTGCGCGTGGAGGAGGCCGACACCATCCGCACCTGCCGCAGCCTGGCGAGGCGCGGCTTCCTCTTCGGCGGGTCCACCGGCACGGTGGTCAGCGGCGCGATGAGCTGGCTGTCCCGGCACGGCGGGCGCGGGCTCACTCCCGTGGCCATCGCCCCGGACCTCGGCGAGCGCTACCTCGACACCGTGTACCAGACCAACTGGGTGCAGGGCGTCTACGGCGACGACGTGCTCGAGCCGCAGGCACCTCCCGGCCGCGGGGTGTCGGCGTCGTAGCGGTCCCGTCTCCGTCCCCGCTCCTCACGCGGGGACGGAGATGACGCCGAGCGGGTCGGTGGTGGGCTGTTCGGAACCGCCGGCGGGTTCGACGGTGATGCCGACGGCGGTGGCTCCTTCGAGCGGCCCGTCGAGGACGTGCGCCTGACGGCCGCCCGCTCCGGACATCAACCCGGCGGGCCGGAACTCACCCGCCTCGGCGTACCACAGCTCGTAGACCTGGTCCTCGGTGAGCGGCGGCAGGCCGGACGCGATGAACGCGGCCTGGCCCTGGGCGCGTGAGGCGACCACGCTCGCCGTCGCGCCGTGCGCGAGTTCCGCGGTGCTGATCGTGGCGTCCGGAGCCGCCAGTACGTCGGCGAGCGCCTCCGTGCCGGTGTGCAGGTCGGCAGCCTCCTGCCGGGCGCTGTCGGCCTCCGTGTGCTGCCACCACGCGATACCGCCGAGTGCCGCCGCGGCCGCCACGGAAGCGGCCAGCGCGAACCCGAGGACCCGCTGCCGCCGCCGGGGGCGTTCCCCGACTTCGGCCCGGGGAGGCTCCGGGCTCTCCTGACGGACGCGGGAGATCTCGTCGAGCACCCGCCGGCGCAGCTCCGGGGGCGGCCGGCGGGCCTCGCCCGCACCCAGCATGCTCGCCGTCCTCGCCAGTTCGCCGGCCTCGCGCCGGCACTCCGCGCAGCCCGCCAGGTGGTTCTCGAAGGCGGCCTCCTCGTCGGGCGGCAGCGCGTGCAGCACGTAGGCACCGACATCGAGATGCGCGTCGTCGCCGGTTCTCATGATCCCGTCTCCACACATTCCCGCAGGCGCCGCAGCCCCTGCCGCATCCGCGACTTGATGGTGCCCGCCGGAGCGGCCAGGGAATCGGCCACCTCCGCGTACGTCAGTCCCTCGTAGTAGGCCAGGACCAGGGGAAGCCGCAAGTGTTCGGACAGCTGGGCCAGACAGCGGAAGACGACGCGGTGCTCCTCGCGCTCCTCGACCTCTTCGGCGACCGTGTCGAAGGGCCGGTCCTGGTCCCGTGCCCCGGTGCGCAGCTCGCGGGCCCGGCCCGCGGTGACGGACCGCACCCGGTCCACAGCCCGGCGGTGCGCCAGGGTGAGCACCCAGCTCCGGGCGGCGCCCCGCTCCGGGCGGAAGCGGTCGGCGGTACGCCACACCTCCACCATCACGTCCTGGGTCACCTCCTCCGCCTGCGCCTCGTCCCGCAGCACCCGGCAGGCGAGCCCCATCACCGGAGAGGCCAGGGCGTCGTAGACACCGGCGAACGCCTGTTCGTCACCGTCGGCGGCGCGGGTGAGCAGCTCGTCCACCCGGGCGTCGCCGGGAGACCGCTCCGGGCGGGACCGTGTGCCGCTGCGCGTGTCCGATTCATCGTGATCCATCGTCGCTCCTCGGCTCTGCACGACACTGGTCCCTCCACACGCGCAGCGCACGTGATCAGCAGCCGTCCGCGTGAGACCGGGCGGACGAGCGGGGCGCGGGTCTCACTGACTGTTCGTAGCCGAGGCGTCGAGGGTGCGCACCTTTCGCGTCTGCTTCCGCCGATCGGGTGACCCGCGCGGCGTCACCCCTCGGCATCCGCCGGGCCGTCATCGGCTTCGCGGCGACCGGACTGCTCGCCGGCGGCGCCACGCTGGGCATGGCGGGGACGGCGAACGCGGTACGGGCCTCGACAGTCCCGTGCACACGCCGTGGCCGATCAACGCGGAGCGGGGGCGGTGTCTGTGCTGTCGGAGTCATCGAACAGGGCGACGCGGACAGTGATGCGCCTGCCGATCGGACCATGGCGAGGGCCCACTGCCGCGACCTCGGTCTCCCCTACACGGAGACGATCTCGCCGACTCCTACCGCCAGGCCCTGCGCCACACGCACGAGGTGGGCGAACCCCTTCGGACCGGCATCTGAGCACCGACGTGACTGGGGACAGTTGACTACGGTTGCGTGGGATGCGCCTGATGGCTACGCGTCTCCTGACGCCCTCTCGTCGCCTACTGGAAGATGGGGCTCATGACTTCAGTGAAGGAACGCCCCCGTGCGCTGCTCGCGGGGGCGTCGCGTCGGTGGGTGCGGCTGTTGCCGGGGGGTGTGGCGTTCGTGCTGTGTGTCGCCCTGCTGCCCACGACCATCGTGGTCCTCACCGCTGATTACGGCCTGAACGGTGCAGTGGCCAGTGCGCTGGCTGTTGCGCAGGCGGCGCCGCTGTTGCTTGCCGTCGTCCGGCCGCTGGGCGCCTGGTTTGTGATCTTCGCGGCGGATGTGGCGGGGGCGGTGGTTCTGCTCGGTGTGGACTTCGAGGAGCGGCTTCTGTGGCCGTTCCCGCCCATGGAGATCGTCGGGTATATCGGCCTGTGCCTGGCTCTGAGCCTGCGTGAGTCGCGCCGGACGCTGCTGCTGGTGTGGCTGGCGACGGCTGGCGTGAACGTCGGGCTGGGGTTCGCGGCGCCGCACGGCATGGACGCGATGAGTGTTCTGCTCACTATTCTCGGTGGCGTCACTCTTCTGCTCGGCGGTGTGCTCCGTGAGCGTCACGAGGTGCAGCGCAGGCTGGCCGAGCAGGAGACGATCAGTGAGGCGGAGCGTGAGCGTCGGACGCTGCTGGAGGAACGCGCTCGCATCGCGCGTGAGTTGCATGATGTGGTGGCGCACCACATGTCGGTGATCACGGTGCAGGCGGACACAGCGGCGTATCGTCTGGAGCGGCTGCCGCCGGACGCGCAGGAGGAGTTCACGTCGATCGCGGCTACCGCGCGTGAGTCGCTGAGTGAGATGCGACGGCTTCTCGGTGTGCTGCGGAATGAAGAGACACACGGCGAGCTCGCGCCCCAGCCGGACCTGACGCGGATCGGACAGCTGGTGGAGGCGACGGCAAGAGCGGGTACGCCCGTGAAGTTCACCGACTGCGACACCGAGGTGCCCGAGGCGGTGGGGTTGTCCGCATACCGTATCGTCCAGGAGGCACTGGCGAACGTCGTACGGCACGCACCTGGTGCCCCTACCCAGGTATCGGTGTCACAGGACGGGGACCAGCTCACCGTGCTTGTCGTCAACGGTCCGCCGCCCGAAGCACCTGCCGAGCCGCTGGAGAAGGGCGGGACCGGGCATGGTCTGGTCGGGATGCGTGAGCGGGTCCGCATCATCGGCGGCACCCTTGAGGTGGGGCCGCTGCCGGACGGCGGTTTCCGGGTCGCCGCACAACTGCCTTCAACGAAAGAGGACTTCACGTGACGACGCGCGTCATCATCGTCGATGACCAGGCCATGGTGCGGGCTGGATTCGCCGCGCTGCTGGCCGCGCAGAGCGACATCGACGTGGTGGGCGAAGCCCCCGACGGCGTGCAAGGTGTCGAGCTGAGCCGCCGCACCCGTCCCGACGTCGTGCTGATGGACGTCCGGATGCCCGAGATGGACGGCCTCGAAGCCGCCCGCCGCCTCCTCGCGCCCCCGCCGGGCACGACCCACCGGCCACGCGTGCTGATGCTCACCACCTTCGACGTCGACGACTACGTCTACGAGGCGCTGCGGGCGGGCGCGAGCGGCTTCCTGCTGAAGGACGCCCCGCCGGCCGACCTGATCGCCGCGGTCCGTGTCGTAGCCTCGGGCGACGCGCTGCTCGCCCCGTCCGTCACGCGCCGGCTCATCGCCGACTTCGCCCGCCAGCGTCCTGCCGCCCGGGGCAAGCCGGCGCTGCGGCTGAAGGCGCTGACGGAACGCGAGACCGAGGTCCTCACTCTCGTTGCCCGCGGCCAGTCCAACACCGAGATCGCGCAGACACTGATCCTGGCCGAACAGACGGTGAAGACGCACGTCAGCCGTGTCCTCACCAAACTCGACCTGCGCGACCGCGCCCAGGCGGTCGTCTTCGCCTACGAATCCGGCCTGGTCACCCCGGGTGAGTAGGCCCCTGCCCCTGTCCCTGCCCCTCCACCCCCTACCGGGGTAGCACCTCCACTTTGGCTCCCGGGTATGACGCCCGACGCGCAGCCGTCCCCGCACTCTCTGGTCCATCGGAACGAGGAGACCGCGAAAGGGCGGAACATGAGGCTACGCAGCGCCAAGCGGCAGAAGACGGACGACCGACCGGAGACACCGGCCACCACGACACCCGGTCTCGCCGTGGAACTGCGCGATGTCCGGCGGCAGTACGGCCGTGGCGCGGGGACGGTGCATGCCCTCGCGGGTGTCGACCTGGCTCTCGCCCGGCGGACGTTCACTGCGGTCATGGGCCCGTCCGGGTCCGGCAAATCCACTTTCCTGCAGTGCGCCGCCGGGCTCGACAGGCCCACGTCGGGGTCGGTGGCCCTGGGCGGTACGGAGATCACCGGCATGAGCGAGGACAGACTCACCGAGCTGCGCCGCAGCCGCCTCGGCTTCGTCTTCCAGGCGTTCAACCTGCTGCCCTCGCTGACCGTGGAACAGAACGTCCTGCTGCCCACGCGCCTGGCCGGACAGCGCCAGGACCGCCGCCGGGCGGCTGAGGTCCTCGCGCAGGTCGGGCTTGCCGACAAGGGGCGGCGCCGGCCCGGGGAGCTGTCCGGCGGCCAGCAGCAGCGCGTGGCCGTCGCCCGCGCCCTGGTCACCAACCCGGACGTGATCTTCGCCGACGAGCCGACCGGCGCCCTCGACACCGGCACCGCCACCGAGGTCCTCGGCCTGCTGCGGAACGCGGTGGACACCCTCGGCGCCACCGTCGTCATGGTCACCCACGATCCGGCCGCGGCAGCCTGGGCGGACCGCGTGCTGTTCCTCGCCGACGGCGCCTTCGCCGACCATCTCGAACAGGGTTCGACGGAACAGATCGCGGTACGCATGGCCGGGCTCACCTCCCGCACGGGCGCGATGGCAGGTGCCGCGGCATGAGGCGCCCCAACGGACTCGCCCGTGAGGCCGTCCGCTTCAAGCCCGCGTCTTTCGCGGGGACGTTCCTCGCACTCCTGATGTCCGCACTGATCGTCGCGGCCTGCGGAATCCTGTTGGAAACCAGCCTGCGTGCGTCAGTGCCGGCGGAGCGGTATGTGAAGGCGCCGGTCGTCGCGGCGGCAGACCAATACGAGTACGTCGTCACCGGCAGCGGTGAGGACCAGGAGAGGGAGGCCGTCCCGCTGCCGGACACCGCCCGGCTCGACGCAGGGCTGGCGGCCGAGGCGGCGAAGGCACCGGGTGCGGCCGCCGCGGTCCCGGACTTCACCTTCCCGGTGCGCGTGGCGCACGAAGGTGAACCGCCCCTCTCCGGTGATCTGCTCACCGCGCATGGATGGGGGTCCCACACCTTCACCGGTACCGCGCTGACCTCGGGTTCCGCGCCCCGCGGAGGGGAGGTCGTGCTCGACGCGGGTGCGGCCCGCGCCGCGAACGTCGCGGTCGGCGGCACCGTCGTACTGCGGACCGCCGCAGGTGAGCAGCCCTTTCGCGTTGCCGGCGTTGCCAAGGCCACAACCGCGGACACCGCCCGCGGCGCCGGGCACCTGGCCTGGTTCGCCGACTCCCAGGCGCCCGTGCTGGCCGGACACCCCGGCAAGGCCGACGCCATCGCCGTGCTGGCACAGGACGGCACCGATACCGACGCGCTCGCCGACTCGGTGAAGAAGGCACTCGCCGGTTCCGGCGCCCAGGTGCACGTCGGCGACGACCGTGGCGCCGTCGAGGACCCCGGCCTGGCATACGCCAAGGACACACTCTTCGCAATCGGCGGTTCCTTCGGCGGCATCGCCGCCATCGTCGCGGTCTTCACCGCGGCCGGGACCGTTGCCCTGTCCGTGTCCCAGAGAGCCCGCGAGTTCGCGCTGCTGCGTGCCGTCGGCGCGACCCCGAGGCAGGTTCGACGGGCGGTCGCCTCCGAGGCACTGCTCATCGCGCCGCTCGCCGGAATGCTCGGCTGCCTGCCCGGCATCGGGCTCGCGCACTGGTGGTTCGGGCAGCTGCAGGACCGCGGCGCCATCCCGCAGGCCGTGGACCTCCGCGTATCCGCGCTGCCCCTCCTCGCCGCGGTCGGCATCGGACTGCTCACCGCGCTCGGCTCCGGATGGGTGGCCGGTCGCCGGCCCGCCAGGATCAAGCCGCGACAGGCGCTCGCCGAGGCTTCGGTGGAGCGGCTGCGGCCCGGCCTGATCCGTACGGTGCTGGGTATCGGCGCCCTCGTCGGTGGCGGGGTTCTCACCGGCGTCTCCGCCAGCTCCTCGGGGGACGACGCGGCCGGGGCCGCTCTCGGCGTCGTCATGCTCTTCATGCTCGCCGTCGCGCTGCTCGGCCCGCTGGTGGCGCGGCTGTGTGCGGGAATCTTCGGCCTCCCGCTGCGCGGCGCGGGCCCGGCCGCCCAGCTCGCGGCCGCCAACTCCCGTACCAACGCCCGCCGTCTCGCCTCCGCGATCACCCCGATCGTCCTCGCCATGGCCTTCGCCTCAACCCTCGTCTTCATGCACACGAGCGAGAACCGGGCCGCCGACAAGCAGCTGCGTGCGGGTATCACCGCGGACCACGTGGTCACGGACCCGGCCGGGCTCCCCGTGGACGCGGCGGCGCGCGCCGCCCGGACACCGGGCGTGGAGGCGGCCGTCGGCCTGCTGAACACCCAGGTGCTGGTGCCGATCGGCTCCGGCGAGTTCAAGTCGCTCCAGGGCGCGGTGACCCAGGGCGTCAGCGGCTCGGGTGCCGAACTTGAGAAGGTCCAGGACCTGGACGTACGCGAAGGCAGCCTCGGTGGGCTCGGCGAGGGCCGCATAGCCATCGACAAGACCCTGGCGAACTCGGCGGACGTCGGCGTCGGCGACCGGCTGCCGCTCTACCTCCCGGACGGCACCGAGGCCCGCCCCGAGGTCGTCGCGGTCTACGGCCGCGGCCTCGGCCTGGCCACGGTGACCATGGACCGGGCGTCCCTCGCTGGCCACGTCACCTCGGGCTTCGACAGCACGCTGCTGATACGCGGCGGATCGGAGGAGTCACTCACCGCACTGGGCAAGGTCACCGACGCCTCCGGCTACGCGACCGAGAAGAACCTGGACGCGAAGCTGGGCGCCTGGATGAACAACACCATGGCCGCGGTCCTCGGCGGCTTCGCCGCCATCGCCGCCGTCAACACCCTGGTGATGACGATCCTGGACCGCCGCCGCGAACTGGGCACCCTGCGCATGGTCGGCTCCACCCGGCGCCAGGTCCTGATGATGCTCGGCTGGGAGAGCCTGCTGGTCTCCGTGGCGGGCGTGGCCATCGGGTCCGCGATCGCCGCGGCCACACTGATCCCCATGATGCGCGGCATGACCGGCGAGGCACCCTATGCACCCCCGCTCTTGTACGGCTCCTTCGCGGCCGCCGGCATAGGTCTGACCCTGCTCGCGGTGACGCTGCCGGCGCGGGCAGCGCTGCGGCGCAGGTGGTAGCGCCCGCAGAGCGGCGGAAGCCGCCGCCCCCGGCGGTGCCGGACCATGGTGGCCGGATGCCTGAGCGGCTACGGGCTTCCCCGCCCCCGCCCTAGCACTGCTGTCCCTTCTCGCCGAAGCGGCCGCGGCCAGGCGGGAGCCGCGCCCCCTCTCCCCCCCCGGGCTCGCGGCGGACTCCCGGCCGGGAGCGGCCCGCCGTCAAGGAGCCCCGCGGCAGCCGCGGCCGTCGCCTTCATCGTCGTTGGCGCGCACCCGCGCCAAGCCGTACCGGGCGCACGAAGGTCTCGCGCCGGCGGTGGCGCTGGCGCTGGCGCTGGCAGCGCTGATCGCGCTCGCCGTGAGCGGCCTCGGCCACGCGCCCGCCCGCTCCGCCGACCACGCGGCGGCAGACCGACCGGCCACATCACCCCCGAAGTGGGTTTCCCCGACGGAGCCACGACGGCCAGGGCGGGCGGAAGCGCCACGCAGGCGGCCGGACCCCTACTCGCTCGCCACCAACGGAAAGGACGCTCATGATCACAACCCTGGCCCCTCCGGTCCGCATGGGGAAGGCCGCCGTCGCAGCCCTGGGCATGCTGGCGGTCTCCACCGGCGCCCTGGAGTCGGTCGTGGCGCCGACACTCCCGCTCCTGCAACGCGAGCTGGACATGAGTCCGTCCCAAGGGGCGCTCCTCAACATCGTGCTCGCCATCACCGGCACGCTCATCACACCGCTCGCGGGCAAGCTCGGCGACCGCTACGGCGGAAAGCGGGTCCTGATCCGGCTGATGGCCGTGGTGTCGGTCGGCGGCCTGGTGTCCGCCCTGGCGCCCAACCTGCCCGTACTGATGATCGGCCAGATTCTTCAGGGGGCGATGGTGGGCGCGCTGCCCCTGTCGTTCATCGTGGTGCGCAAACACCTCCCCTCAGGAGCGTCGAAGGCCGCCATCGGACTGGTCAGCGGAATGTTCGTAGGCGGCTCCATGGTGGGCCTGCTGTCGGCCGGGCCAGTGGCCGAAGCGTTCTCCCGGCACTGGATGTTCGCGGTGCCGACCTTCGCGGTCATCGGGTTCACCCTGCTGGTGAACAGGCTGATGCCATCCGATCCGCCGGGCCGGCGGGACGGCGCCGGGATCGACTGGCCCGGCCTGCTTCTCCTCAGCGGGATCCTGGTCACCCTCCTGTTCGTGTTCGCGCTGGCGCCAGAGGCAGGCTCGCAGCCACTCGTGTTCGTCGCCCTCATCGCGGTGCTGGCCGCCTTGGTGACCGGATGGACAGCCGTTGAACGTCGCGCGGCCGCGCCGATGGTCGATCTGCGCATGCTGGCAAGGCCGGTGATCTGGAAGTCGTGTGTGGTGACGTTCGTGATATGCCTCGGCACCGCCATGGGGGTCTATCTCGTTCCGCAGCTGCTCGACGTGCCCGGCGACGGATACGGTTTCGATCTCGGCGCCACCGAGATCGGCTTCGTCCTCCTGCCCGGCGCCGTCGCCGCGACGCTGGCCGGGCTGCTCGGCGGAATCGGGGAGCGGCGCTTCGGCTCGCGTGCCGTGGTCGCCACCGCGGCCGTCCTGATGGCCACCGCCCTGCTCGCGCTGTCGGCCGCACACTCCGAGATCTGGCACATCGCCGTCGGCAAGGCGCTGATCGCGCTCGCCAACGGCCTGTGCGTCACAGCCATGGTGACCAGCATCGCCTCTTCCGTCGATGAAGGCGACACCGGCATCGCCACCAGTCTGGTCCTGGTGACGCGCGTGCTGGGCTCCGCCGTGGGCGGGATGCTCGGCGGCGCGCTCCTCACCGCGGGAACTCCCTCCGAGTCCGAGGTCCCGGCCGAATCGGCCTTCACCACCGGCTTCCTCATCGCCGGCGCCGTCGCGGTGCTGTCCCTGCTTGTCGTCCGAACCATGAGCAAAGGAGTCAAGGAATGACTTTCACCGACCAGCTGACGGTTACTCGTACCAACCTCAGGCCTTCGGTCCTGATCTCCGGGGCCAGTATCGCCGGCCCTGTCCTTGCGTTCTGGCTGAACCGCTACGGATATGCGGTCACGGTGGTGGAGAAGGCGGGGGCGCTGCGCAGCGGTGGCTATCCCATCGATGTGCGCGGCACCGCGCTGGAGGTCGTCCGGAGGATGGGGATCCTGCCGCGGCTGCGTGAGGCGCACATCGACCTGCGCCGGCTCACCTTCCTCGAAGGGGACGGCAGCGAGGTGGCATCGCTCCACCCGCACAGCGTCACCGGCGGTGTAGCGGGACGGGACCTGGAAGTGCGGCGCGGGGACCTCAGCGACGCTCTTCACACAGCGGTCCGTGACGACGTGGAGTTCGTCTTCAACGATTCCATCGACACCCTCGACCAGTCCGGCCACGGAGTGGACGTCACCTTCCGCGGGGGCGCCAGGCGTACCTTCGACCTGGTCCTCGGCGCGGACGGCATGCACTCGCGTACCCGGGAGATGCTGTTCGGCCCCGAAGACCAGTTCCATCACTACCTCGGCTACTGCTTCGCCGTGTTCACCCTGCGCAACACTCTCGGACTCTCGCGCGAGGCCGTGATGTGGAACTCTCCGGGCAGGGCCGCAGCCCTCTACGCCGTGGACGACGACGAAGTACATGCCTTCCTCAACTTCGCCCACCCCCACCCGCCGTTCGAGGCGTTCCCGGATCTGCAAGCCCAGCGCGACCTGGTCGCCACGGTCTTCGCCGACGCCGGATGGGAGGTCCCGGGCATGCTGGCCGCGCTGCGTCACGCGGACGACGTGTTCTTCGACGCGGTCAGCCAGATCCGCATGCCCCGCTGGTCCAACGGCAGGGTCGCGCTGGTGGGTGACGCCGCATGGGCGCCGTCCTTTCTCACCGGGCAGGGCACCAGCCTCGCCCTCGTCGGCGCGTACATGCTCGCCGGCTCCCTGGCCGACCGGGACCACACCGCGGGTTTCGCTGCCTACGAAAGCTCCACCCGTGACTTCGTGACCATGAACCAGGCCCTGGTCGGCAACGGTGGCGCCACCCTCTTCCCGACCACGCCCCAAACCTTGGCGGAACGCAACGACAGGCTGCGCAAGCTCAGTGCCATCCCTTCCGGGGAGGGACGACCGGCCCATTCGGCCCTCGTCCTGCCCAGATTCATGCCGTGACTTGACAACTGACAACCTACAAACACCATCAGAGCCATCCATGCGAAAACCATTGGCGCCCGGCTTGCTCCGCTGATGGACTGACGTCCTATCGTGAGTCTGCCGCTGGGCGGAGGTAATGGTTGTGACAGGTTATGACGTGCTTGCCGAGGTGTACGAATGGCTCATCTCGGATGCGAAGTTGCCTCCAGCCGAGTTCGCTGCGTCGTTCGACGACGTCCTCGATGTCCTGCCGTCGAACGCTCACGTCCTCGACTGTTCGTGCGGGACCGGACAGTTGGCGGTTGGCCTCGCCGGTCGTGGCATGCAGGTCGTCGCAACTGACGCCAGCGAGGCGATGGTTCGCCGGACTTCAGAGTTGTCCGAGGAGTTCTGCGCATCCGTCCGGGCCGTACGGGCGAACTGGGAAGAGTTGCCCGACCATTTCGAGGACAACACGTTCGACATGGTGTTCTGCGTTGGCAATTCGCTTCATCATGCCACGGGCGCGACAGGCAGGGGTGCTGCTCTGGAGTCGATGTCACGGCTTCTGCGCCCCGGCGGTCGTTTGGTACTCACATCCCGCACTTGGGAACTCGTGAGGGCCAGAGGTTCCCGGCTGGAGATCAGTGACCGACTCGTCCGCCGGAACGGTCGCGATGCCGTCGTGGTCTACCGCTGGGAGATCGCGCCGCATTGGGAGGAGGAGCACCACATCGAGATCGCGATCGCGCAAGTTGATGCGACCGGGTTGGTTCTTGTGCGCTCGGAACTGCTGCCCTGCTGGCCCTACCGGTACGAGGAACTCGAAGTCGAGCTGCACCGGGTCGGACTCCAGACGGAACTGAGCACGTTCGATCTCGAGGCCGAGAACTACATGGTGGTCGCGAGCAAGGTATAAACCAGGCGGCATCGGGGATGCTCCATTACTGAGTGCATCCAGCATGACCTGTCGCGCCTACGCCTCGCTGGAGCAGATGGTCTCGGTCCAGGTCGCCTGGAGGTCACGGCAGACAAGGGTGAGGGTGCCATCCCAGCAGGTGATCTCATGGCTGCAGCCGTCCCTGTGCGGCAGGATCTCGTCGAGAATCACAGCCCCGAGGTCTGCTCCTCGGTCCTCGTCGGCAGAGTCGATGATGAAGCTGGACACCCCCGCGTAGCGGATCAGCAGGTCTTGGTCGTGCTTCCAGCAGTTGTTCTGGAACTCGACCTCCATCTCCTCACCGCCAGTACCTCGAACGGCCCGGAGCCTCAGGTCCTTCATGCATCGCCTGCTGCGAAAGTCGTAGTGGTCCGGGTCCGTGGCGAAAGCCCGGGCCCCCGGCGGCAGGTCACCGGCGATCGAGGGCAGATGCTCCAGGTAGCAAGCCGGGTCCAAGACCCCTGTCAGGTCGCCGACCCGCGCATCGAGATTGACATACTCCATCGGACTTCGCCCCCGCTCATGACTTCCCACTTGCCGACGAATCGTCGCACAGACTCACCAAATGAGATGGCAGCGAAAGAGGCCTGGGCGATGCCGGTCCTCACAACCTGGATACGACCGTGAGGACCGGCGCTCTCGTCGGCGCGGACGGTGTCCTCCACCGTCCAATCGCGCACGGCCGGCCGGACACCACGCCTCCCGCAGCACCGGACCGCGGTGGCCCCAGGCCGACGCGCGACACAGCCCAAGCCCGCCCGCTCCCCGGCCCGCACACTCACCGCCCACCCCGGGTGACACCCTCTGACCGATGCGGCCGGGGCCCAGGCGGAGGGTGTCGATTCCTAGTCGTGAGCCCCTCACATACTGAAGGGCCTTACTGGTGCTTGCGTGAGTTCCGTCATGGTCAGCCCAGTGCGGCGGCTGATCTGGTCAAGCACGGACAGCGCCCACCTATTGCGTTCCCACGCGCAAAGCTCGATGCGCTCCCCGAGACGGCGTACTTCAGACGGACCGTCCCCGCCGGTGCGCGATTCAAGACGCACTATGTGATCCGTCAGACCCCTCATCTGACCGAAGAGGTCGAGGGTCCCGACTCTCATAACTCTGATATGCGCGAGTTCCGCCAGCCGTAGCCGCAGTTCCTCGGAATGCCGGGTGGCTTCGGCTTCGAACTGCTCCAGGTCGAGCCGGCCCAGCACCACGTCACGTTGCGCGCGCCTGAGCAGGTCCAGCCACACGTCGACGACGACACGGGCGCGTACGTACCGGTCGAGGTCCAGCGTCGTCTGGTTCTCCGCTCTGATGTCCCGCTCGGCCCGCTGCCGCCGCCGCTCCACGTGCAGTTGCCCGAAGTAGCCGATGGCCGCCCCGAGCGCGGTGCCCAGACACCCGCAGAGCGCTCCCACCAACGCCGCGTCCATATCCACCCCCGTCTTCGCCGGACACTCCGGCGTCTCGTTGCTTCATCTACCCAACGGAGTCGGAGTTTCGGCACAACCGGGATCCTGGCGTCGTCCAGCGGCGGTTCGGCGTCGGCCAGAGTGTGGGCGTCCTGGACCCCGGCCCAGCCCGGCCCCTACCGACACCTGGCGGAGGCATTCGAGCGCCGGCTGGCCAAGCTCGGGAGAGCGCGGCCGGCTCCGGTTCGACTTCGTGCTCTTCGTGGCCGGACGGGTGCTTCATGAGAGTTGCTCGACACGCCCGTGTGCGTCCGTAGGGTTCAGCCGGGCCGAGGTACCCGAGGGACGGGGGTCGGGAACGGCGGCCACACGGGCGGAGGGCGTGGTGGACGGGGCGGCGGCGCCCCGCTGGAGCAGCGCGAGGTTCCGCATGCGCCACTGCCGCGGGGTCATGCCGAAGACGGACCTGAAGGCCCGGCTGAGGTGGGCCGGGTTGCGAAACCCCCAGCGCGCGGCCACGGCCGAAACAGTCGGACTGGCGTGGCCTCGCCGTGCCAGCTCCGCCCCGCACTCCTCGACCCGGCGCTGGTAGATCAATCGCCCCACGGTCACGCCTTCGCCTTCGAAGAGGCGGTGAAGGTAGCGCACCGAGATGTGGTGCGCCTTGGCGATCCGCTCGGGTGACAGGTCGGGATCGGACAGGTGGGTGTCGATGTACTGCCGGATCGCCGGCACCAGCTGCTCCCGGGCCTGCCCAGGCGGCCGGTGCTCGACACCGGCCACCTCGTCGATGAGGAGGTGGGCGAACTCCACGGCACTGCCGCCGAGCAGGTCGGCGGTCCTGCTCGGCACCTGCGCGGCGACCGCGGGGAGTCGCTCGACATGCGCCAGCAGCAGGGCTGCCGTGCCGGTGGCCGCGAGGGATCGCCCCGTCGCCTGCCGCACCAGCGCCTCCGGCATGGCGAGGGCGTACGTGGGCAGTGCTGCGAGCAGGAGCCGGAAGGGATCACGCTGATCCAGCGAGAAGGCTCTGCGGCAGTCCACGAGGGCCAGTTGTCCGGGTAGCAGCGTGGTGCTGCGCCCGTCCTGGGTCAGGACGGCCGTTCCCGCCTGCTGGACCACGACGGCGACCCGGTCGCAGGGGATCGCCCGGATGAGCCGCGGGGAGCGGCTCATCCGGAGAGGGCCGCCGGTCAGGCTCAGCATGCGCACGTAACCGAGTTGTGCCGTGCTCATCCTGGCGTCCCTGCTCAGAGGCGCATGCGTCCGCAGGCTTACGGCTCCCATGATTTCGTCGATGTGGTGCTGCCAGCTTGGCGGCACCCCTGGGTCTTCCGCAGGTACGGCCCCGTCAGAATCGATTTTCACGCATACCCCTACGTTCTGGCCCGCCGTGGGTCTCTTCCTGGGCCCGCGCGACACGTCGCACGAAAGCTCCAAGGCCCACCGTCAGGGGCGAGGGCGAGTGGGACGTAGGTCATTTGACGTGCCAAAGCGCACTGTGCGGGCGGCAAGCGCGGGCAGTGTGCACTGTGTTGCGAGAAGGCCTGCGCAAGCGGACGCGACGTCGGTGTACGCGAAGGGGAACCGCTGACCTCATGGCGTCGCAGCGTTGATCGAGCAAACTGGATCACCGCTTCCGCCTCGAAGAACGTGTGGGGTGTCAGCGCTGCCGCCCCCGCAAGTAAGGTGCACGTCCAGGGGGGTGGCATGGAGGACGCTCGGGTGTCGCGGACGCAGGGTGAGGAACTGGTCGGCCGACAGGCCGAGATGGCACTTCTGAGCCGTACGGTCGATGCGGTGCTCACGGGCTCCGGCGGGTCGTCGGTGATGCTGCGAGGCGAAGCCGGCATCGGCAAGACGGCGTTGCTCACATGGGTGCGGTTGCAGGCACGGGAACGAGGTTTCGACGTTCTGGGCGCGGTAGGCGCCATGGCCGAGGCCGAGCTCGCTTTCGGTGCCCTCCACCAGATCGTGTGGCCGCTGTTGGAGCGGTCGTCCACCCTGCCGCACCGGCAGCGGCACGCTCTGGAATGCGCCCTGGGACTCGGCGCCGGGACACCGCCGGCCGGAGTCATGCTGGGCGAGGCGGCGCTGGCCCTGCTCGCCGAGATGGCGCGGACCCGTCCTCTGTTGGTCACAGTGGACGACTTGCACTGGGTGGACACCTCCAGTGCCGCGGTCTTCGAGTTCCTGCACCGGAGGATCGGCGAGCTGCCCGTCATGATGGTCGGGGCGGGAAGGGACGACCGCGCGCCGGCGGGCGGCTGGGCCTCACGCGTCGTACCGGTGGAGGCACTGGAGCCCGAGGCTGCCACGTCACTGTTGCGCCGACGGCACCCGGGGCTGTCCGCCGCCGATACCGCGCGGGTCCTGGAAGAAGCACGCGGCAATCCCCTGGCCCTCCTCGAACTGCCGGCCCGGCGCGTCTCCGATCCCTCCGACGGACTCGCCCCAGCCCCCGCTCACACACCGCTCAGTGGAAGGCTGGAGCGCCTCTTCACGGACAGGATCACCTCGCTGTCCCGTGAAGCCGCGCGCGTCATGCTCCTCACAGCCCTGGGCGGAGTCCACGGCGCCGGCAGCTGGCACCGCGCCGTGCCGGACAGCGAAGCGGAAGCCGTGATCTCGGAACTCGAGGGCAGCGGTCTGGCACACCTGGCCGCCGACGGAACGCTCTCGTTCCGGCACCCCCTCGTACGCAGTGCCGTCATATCCATGGCGTCCCCCCGGGAACAGCGGCATGCCCACAAGACCCTGGCGACATCGCTGGCGCCGGACGACCCCCGGCGCGTGGTGCATGAATCCCTGGCCGCGGTCCTGCCCGACGCCTCCCTCGCCCGGCGGCTGGAGGAAGCCGCGCGAAGACTCTCCCTCCGAGGCGGAGACGCCGAGGGGGCGGTGTTGATGGACCGCGCGGCCGCCCTGAGCACGGAGGCCGACTCCCACACGGGCCGTCTGGTCTGGGCCGCCGTCATGGCGGCACGAGGCGGACGGCTCGCCCACACCGCGAAGCTGGTGAACCAGCTCAGGCAGCGTCCCGTCCCGGCGGACTTCGCTCCGCTGTTCGCCTATGCGGTGGTCTACGTCGATCAGAGCCACCACATCGACTTCGAGTCGTCGTTCCTCCTGCTTCCCGAGGCACTGGACGCCCTGACGCGCGCTCCGGAGGAACGCTTCGGAGAACTGGCCGAGCAGATCTACTTCAAGCTTCTGCTCGCCGCGACCTACACCGACGACCCGCGTGCGTGGCGTGCCCTGAGCCGGCACGCCGACCACGTCTCCCCTCTGGCGCGGCTGTGTCATCGCGCGTGGTCCGATCCCGCCCGCACGGCGCACGGCGTCAGGCTGGAGCTCGACGCCATGACGGCCGGTATGGACGCCGAGCAGGAAGCGGGTGCGGCCTGGCTGTTGCTGTGGACGGCGTCAGCGGTCGACGCGGCCGACGAGACCCTGTGGCGGCGCTTCACCGGCCAGCACGCCTACGCCACCCAGGGTTCCGTCGCCAAGGCACGCTACTACCAGGACTACCTGCGCGGCCGCTGGGAGAACGCGCGCAACTGCCTGCAGGAGGCGAAGGCCGCCGAAGACCTGGGGTACCACTGCAACGCCCTGCTGTTCCGCCACTACTACGCCCACTTCCTGGCGGGCAGGGGCGACGAGGAGGGACTGCGCGACCTGGAGGCACTCATCCGGCCGCGGGCCGAGCGTGCCCGGATGTGCTTCGTCACCGACCATCTCACCCACCTCAGAGGGCTTGTCGCCCTGGCCCACGGACGTGTCGCGGACGCCTACGACCTCCTGGTACAGCTCACGCCGGCAGGCGACCTGCGGCGCGGACTGCCGTGGTTCCACCTGCCGTTCTTCGACTTCGTTGAAGCGGCTGTGCGGACCGGGCGTATGAACGAGGCGAGGGCGCACATCGCGGCCGGCCGCAGCGCGTGCATGCCGGAGATCTCCCCTCACCACGCCTTCCTCCTGGCTGCGGCTACGGCCCTTGGCGCGGACGACTCCGAGGCGGACGCCTGCTATCGCGCCGCGTACGCCGTCGAAGGAGCGGAGGACTGGGTCTTCACGATGGCCCGGCTGCGACTGGCCCATGGCTCATGGCTGCGTCGTCGGCGCCGAACGGAAGCCGAGGGCGTCCTGCGTCTCGCCCACGAGGCGTTCCAGCGCCTGGGCGCGGAACCGTGGTCCAGGCGCTGCGAAGAGGAACTGGCGGCCAGGGAATCCGAACCCCTCGCTTCCCGCGCCGGCCGGGGAACGCTGACCGGCCAGGAACGGCGCATAGCGGAGCTCGCCGGTAAGGGGCTGACGAACAAGGAGATCGGCACGCTGCTGCAGCTCTCCCCGCGCACGGTCGCGTCCCACCTGTACAGCATCTTCCCGAAGCTGGGAATCACCTCAAGGGCGGGCCTCGCGGAAGCCCTCAACGAAAGCTGACATTCAGAAGCCGCCGATGCCGTCCTTCGACGCGCGCAAGGCTCTCCAGTCCCTCGGGGAGATGCCGTACCGGGCTCGGAACGCCCTGCTGAAGTGTGCGGCGTTGGCAAAGCCCCACCGCTGGGCGACGGCGCCGACCTTCACCGGTCCGCCGTCACCACGCCCGAGTTCCCGCCTGCACTCCTCCAGCCGGCGCTCCTGGATCCAGGAGCTGATCGTGCCACGCTCTCTGGTGAAGAGCTTGTGCAGTCGGCGGACGGACACGTAGTTGGCCGCCGCGATCGTTCCCGGACGGAGGCCGGGGTCGGGCAGCCGGTCGTTCACCCACCCGCGTATCGAGTGAACGAGACCTCGATCGTTCTCCGGTGGCATCGGTTCGACCGCCTCGGTGACGAGGGCGGCGACCAGGTCCACCAGCTGGTTCCTCAGCCGCGCCACCGTGCACTCCGCAAGGTTCGCCGGTGCCTCGGCCAGCGTGAGCAGAAGCGGATACAGCAAGGAGGCCGTACCTCTGGTGACGTCGTACGTTCGGTCGCACGCCCTCGCGAGACTCTCGTCGGAGCACAAGAGGTGCCGTCGAGGCACGGCCAGCACCGCCACCGCACCCCCCTGCGCGGCCGGGGTGACGGGCCGGGCGGAGTCGACCAGGAACAGTCGGCCGGGAACGGGAGCCCCGTCGAGCCCCTGCCCGAGGGGCGAACGCGGCGGCATCAGGGCACAGATCGCGATCCGGCGCCGTTCCGCAGGCGCCATGGACGAGTCCCACGTCCTCACGAGCTGCGAGCCGCCGAGCACCCGCACGGGCACCCGTATCGAGCCCGTGGGGGAAGGCGGCCGCTGCGCCGGTCGGAGGTCCGGAGGTGACGGGACGGGCTGCATGGCGAGCTCCCCGGGCTGGACGCGAGCGAGACGGACAGGCGGTTCTTCCGTCCATGCTGCGGACTTCGTGCGTCACGACATAAGTCATCCGACTGACTGTCACGGAAACGCGCGGGGAGCGGACGGCACGTGCCGCCGCGAGCGCGGGGTCCGGATCGCGTCCGGCTGCGACAAGAGGTGTGCACTGGGCGGCATGGTGAGTTCACCCGTACCGTCCGCCCGGGCGGAGCGGAGCCGTAATGTGGGCCCGGTTGCCCGTCTACCCGGGGGCGCGCCCTCGCGCAGGAGTTTCTCGTGGACCATTCCGCCGAACCGCAGCCGGTACTCGAACGGCCGGTTCAGACCTTCGCCGATGCTTTCGACCTGTCTCGTCCTCCGGGCGACGCGCGCGGCCCGGAGGTCCCGGGGGCGATGACGGCGCTCCTCGGCGAGGCGGACTCCGATCCCGAGGTCGAAGAGGACTGGCTTGCGCTTCCCGGCGGCGGCGGGGAGCGCATCCGCGTGCGGATCCTGCGTCCGGCCGGAAACGAGGACTCCCTGCCGGTGATCCTCTACCTGCACGGCCTCGGCGGGGTGAGCACCACCGCCTCCGCGCACCAGCGGCTGCTGGAGGACCTGGTGCTGGGAGCGGACGCGGCCGTCGTGGTGCCCGAGTACGACCGCTCGGCGGCCTCGCCCTACCCCGTGGCCGTCGAACAGAGCTACACCGTCGCCCGCTGGATCGCCGAACAGGGGGCTGACTGGCGGCTCGACGGCTGCCGCATGGCCCTCTTCGGCGCGTCCACGGGAGCCAACCTCGCCGCCGCGCTCACCCTGCTCGCCAAGGAGCGCGGGGGCGTGGACATCCTGCACCAGGTGCTGGTCTGCCCTGTCCTCGACGCCTCGATGAGCACGGCGTCGTACCGCCGCTTCGCGCAGGGGTACGTCGTGGGCGACGCCGCCATGCGGGACTTCTGGCAGGGGTACGTCCCCGACGCCGCGCGACGGGAGGAGATCACCGCGTCACCGGCGCGAGCCACGACGGACGAACTGCGCGGGCTGCCTCCCGCCCTCATCCTGACCGCGGAGGCCGATGTCGCGCGCGACGAGGGCGAAGCGTACGCGGCCCGGCTCAGAGAGGCCGACGTCTCCGTCGTCTCCGCCCGCTATCACGGCACCATCCACGGGTTCATCCTCTTCGATGCCTTGCGACACAGCGACACGGCGAGAGCGGCCCGCATCCAGGCGCTGGACACCCTCCACGTCGTGCTGCACCGAGGCGTGTGACCGAGGCGGGCGCGGGCGCGGTCGGGACGGGCGGCCCTCGCATGCCGTGCGCCCTGAGACAAGGTCCCGTGCACAGCCCGGCGACAGAAGCGCGGGAGACGGCCCTAACGTCCGTTGTGCCGCACCACGCTGGCGCGGCACGTACTTCCGTCTCCTGAACAAGAGGCTCAGCCATGACCGAGCACACGCCTGTCACCCCCGTCCTGGAACCGGCCGCAGCGGCCTTCGCCGAGGCCACCGCCCAGCCGCCGTTCCTCTTCCAGATCCCCCCGGCCGACGGACGCAAGGCCGTCGACGAGGTCCAGTCCGGCCCCGTGCACAAGCCCGAGGTCGACGAGGAGTGGATCACCGTCGCCGTGCCGTCGGCGGGCACCGTTCGCGCGCGGATCGTCCGTCCCGCGGGTGCGACGGGCGATCTGCCGGTCATCCTCTACATCCACGGCGCCGGCTGGGTGTTCGGCAACGCCCACACCCATGACCGGCTGGTCCGCGAGCTGGCCGTGGGGGCCCACGCCGCCGTGGTCTTCCCGGAGTACGACCTCTCGCCGGAGCACCGCTACCCGGTGGCCATCGAGCAGAACTGGGCCGTCGCCCGCTGGATCGTGACCGACGGCGCGGCCAAGGGCCTGGACGCCACCCGCATCGCGGTCGCCGGCGACTCGGTCGGCGGCAACATGAGCGCGGCGCTCACCCTGATGGCCAAGGAGCGTGGCGGCCTCCCCCTGCGTCAGCAGGTCCTCTTCTACCCGGTGACCGACGCGGCGTTCGACACCGGCTCCTACCACCAGTTCGCGGAGGGCTACTTCCTGCGCCGCGACGGCATGCAGTGGTTCTGGGACCAGTACACCACCGACGAGAAGCAGCGCGCCGAGATCACCGCGTCACCTCTGCGCGCGAGCCAGGAGCAGCTGACCGGCCTGCCGCCCGCGCTGATCATCACCGCCGAGGCGGATGTCCTGCGCGACGAGGGCGAGGCCTACGCGAACAAGCTGCGCGCCGCCGGCGTCCCCGTCACCGCCGTGCGCTACCAGGGCATCATCCACGACTTCGTCATGCTGAACGCCCTCCGCGACACCCACGCCGCCCGGTCCGCCATCGCCCTCGCCGTCGAGACCCTGCGCCTCGCCCTCGCGAAGAGCTGACCCGGCGCCACTCGCCCACGCGCGGGCCCGCACCGCGTCGTCGTGGTGCGGGGCCGGGGTACCTACGCCTTCCGTGCCTTCGTACCCCGCACTCTCCGTCCCTCTCAGCAGTCAGGCAGTGCGATGACCACCTCCGACAACACGGCCGGCCGTCCGGTAGGCGGGGAGCAGCCCCCGGACGGACCGGCGGCTCCGGCCGGCCGGCGTCACGAACCCGACCTGCGGCGCATGACCCGCATCCATCTGCGTCCGATCGCCTCACCGATGCCGCTCGGTTTCTACGCCGTGGCGATCGCCTCCGTCATCGTCGGCTGCCTCCAGCTAGGCGTCTTCGACGAGGACGCGCACAGGGCCGTCGCCTTCACCATCCTTCCCGCGTTCATCCTGCAACTCCTGGTAGGCGTCCTGGCCTTCGGCGCCCGGGACGTGCTCGCGGCCACCCTCATGGCCTGCTTCTCCGGCACCTGGCTCGCCACCTCGCTCGTCCTCGCGTTCGACCCGCCCGGCGGTGCGGAAGTACTGGGCGTCCTGAACCTCGCCTTCACCGTGTTCGCCGGCCTCATGGCGAGCGTGGCCAAGGCCAAGCGGGCCCTGTGGCTCGTCCTGTGCGTGGCCGTACCCCGGTTCGCCGTGGCGGCGGTCTTCAACCTGTCCGGCATCGCCTGGGTGGGCGTCGTCTCCGGCGCGCTCGGCCTCGTGCTGGCGTCCGTCGCGCTCTACGCGGCCTTCGCGCTGATGCTGGAGGAGATGCGCGGCGAGCAGGTACTGCCCATCGGCCGCAGCGGCCCCGCCCACCACGCCGTCGAAGGCGACCTGACGGTCCAGCTGCGCAACCTCGAACGCGCGGCCGGTGTGCGCCGCACCCTCTGAACCCGTCGGCGGGCCCGCTCAGCAGGTCGAGACCGATCTCGACCGTTTCCTGGCGATGGTCCTGCGGCACGCGCAGGACGCGCGTGCCGTCTCGCCCCGAGGCGACCGAGGTCCGGTGGCAGGCACCCGAGGTCCGGTGGCAGGCGACCGAGGCCCGGTGGCGCCCGACCCGTCTCGCCCACCTTTCCGGCGGCCTCCTCCGAGCCCGCTTCCCGTCCCTTCCCGCCGAAAGCGAGGGTCAAGAGCCATGACAACCATGCCGGTCAGCGGAATCACACCCGCCCCGGACCTTGAGGACGGCGACGCAGCCGACCTCGTCGTACGCAACGCCAAGATCTACACCGGTGACCCGGACCACCCCGCGGCAGCAGCGATAGCGGTCCGCGACGGCAGGATCCTCTCCCTCGGGGACGACGCCACAGTGGCCGGGCACGTCGGACGGCGCACCCGCGTCGTGGACGCACTCGGCCGCCGGATCATCCCCGGATTGAACGATTCCCACCTGCACGTCATCCGGGGCGGCCTCAACTACGTACTGGAACTGCGCTGGGACGGCGTCCCCTCGCTGCGCCAGGCCCTGGCCATGCTCCGCGAACAGGCCGGCCGTACCCCGAAGGGACAGTGGATCCGAGTGGTCGGCGGCTGGACCGCCGAGCAGTTCGCCGAGCGGCGGATGCCGACGGTGGCCGAGCTGAACGCCGCCGCACCGGACACGCCCGTCTTCGTCCTCCACCTGTACCAGTCCGCCCTGTTGAACAGGTCCGCCGTGCGTGCCGCGGGCTTCACCCGCGACACCCCCGACCCCCGCGGCGGACAGATAGTGCGCGGGCGTGACGGGACACCGACGGGAGTCCTGCTCGCAGCGCCCAGCGCACTGGTGCTCTACTCCACGCTGGCAGCGGCGCCCACCCTCGGCGAGGACGACAAGAAGACGTCCACCCGTCATTTCCTTCGTGAGCTGAACCGATTCGGCCTCACCTCGGCCGTGGACGCCGCCGGCGGCTTCCAGAACTTCCCCGAGAACTACCGGACCGTGACCGAACTGGCCCGGGACGGGGAGCTGACGCTGCGGATCGCCTACCACCTGTTCCCCCAGACCGCCGGCCAGGAACTCGACGACCTGCGCCGCTGGATCGAGGCCGTGCGCCCCGACGAAGGCGACGAGTGGCTCCGCCTCAACGGCGCCGGCGAGAACCTGACCTGGGCCGCCGCCGACTTCGAAAACTTCTCCGAACCCCGCCCCGAACTCGCCGCCGGCTACGAGGGCGAGTTCGAGAAGGCCGTCCGCCTGCTCATGGAGAACGGCTGGGGCTTCCGCCTGCACGCCACCTACGACGAGACGATCCGCCGCGACCTGGCGGTCTTCGAGAAGCTGGCGGCGGACGGCCTCTTCCCCTCCGGCAACCGCTGGCTCTTCGACCACGCCGAGACCGTCTCGCGGTCCAGTCTGGAGCGGATCGCCGCCCTGGGCGGCTCCATCAGCGTGCAGAACCGGATGTCCTTCCAGGGCAGGGCCTTCGTCGACCGGTACGGCGCCGAGGCCGCGGCCCACACTCCGCCGGTCAAGGAGATGCTGGAGCTGGGCCTGCCGGTGGCCGCGGGTACCGATGCCACACGCGTGTCGTCGTACAACCCGTGGGTGGCCCTGCACTGGCTCGTCACCGGGCGCACCGTGGGCGACCTCTGCCTCTATCCGCCGGACCGGTTGCTCACACGCGAGACGGCGCTGGAGCTGTACACCCGCGGAGGCGCGCGCATGACGGGCGAGAGCAAGGTCAAGGGCATGCTCCGGGTCGGCTACTTCGCCGACTTCGCCGTCCTTTCGCACGACTACTTCTCCGTCCACCACGACGACATCCCGCACATCGAGTCGGACCTGACCGTCGTCGGCGGCCGGCTCGTCCACGCAGCGGGTGATTTCGAAGGCCTCGACGAGGCCCTACCACCGGTCAGCCCCGTGTGGAGCCCGGTGGCGTACTTCGGCGGCTACCAGGCGACCCTGCCCCCCGGAGTGACCGGAGCGCGCCAAGCCGACCGGCTGGCAGAGGCCGTGGCGGCCTCGGAACAGCACCGCCAGTGGCGGGCCGCCCGGGGATTCACCCCGGAAGGGCCCGCCACGACCGAGGTATTCGATCCCTGCTTCGTCCTCTGAGCCCCCGACGCCACACGCGTCGTCATTCCCGGCCACCCCACCCGGCCACCGCGCACCTGCGCAGGCCCCCGCTCCCGCCCCCTCCCCGGCGGCGGCGGGGGCCTTCGGCGTGTGCGCGGAGCGAGCCGCGCCGCCCATCGGGCGCCGTGCAGTACGGGAACAGGCAAGGCCACCCAGAGGCAAGTCCGGGCGGGGTGCGCGGACCTAACGTCATGGACGAACGCGGGGAACCGGCCCGGCGCCCGGCCGCCGGGCGCAGCCTCTGTGTTCACCACTGTCACGTGCCGCCTCCCGTATCCGTCACCCTTCCTTTTCGAAAGGACCGTCATGGTCGACTTCACCACTGTCCAGGCCGCCCCCAGCCCCGATCTCCTGACCCCCGACAACTCGGTCATGCTGTTCGTCGACCACCAGCCGCAGATGTTCTTCGGAGCGGCCAGCGCGGACCGCGCGGGCGTCATCAACGCCACTGTCGGCCTGGCCAAGGCGGCCACCGTCTTCGACGTCCCCGTCGTACTGTCCACGGTCGCAGCAGAGTCGTTCTCCGGGCCGATCCTGCCGCAGCTGCAGGCGGTCTTCCCCAAGCACGAGGTCGTGGACCGCACCACGATGAACGCCTGGGAGGACCCGGCCCTGGTCGACGCCGTCAAGGCCACCGGCCGCAGCAAGATCATCCTGTCGGGCCTGTGGACCGAGGTCTGCCTGGTGCTGCCCGCCCTGTCCGCGCTCAGCCAGGGATACGAGGTCTACGTCGTCGCCGACGCCTCCGCCGGCGTCACCCCGGAGGCCCACGAGCACGCCATGCAGCGGATGACCGCCGCCGGCGCCGTCCCCGTCACCTGGCTGCAGGTCCTGCTGGAACTCCAGCGCGACTGGGCCCGCGGCGAGACCTACGCGGCCACCCTCGACGTGGTCAAGGAGCACGGCGGCGCCTACGGCATGGGCGTCGTCTACGCCCAGTCCATGATCAACCCGAACGCGGCCGGCTGACCCGTCCCGTCCCCTCACAGGAAACGACCTCAGGAGCATGACGATGGACACCGGTCTGCTGATCCTGCGGGTGCTCACGGGTCTGCTCGTCGCCGGCCACGGAGTGCAGAAGCTCAGCTTCCGGCTCGGGGGCAAGGGGCTCGAAGGCGGCGCGAAGGAGTTCCGGGAGGACGGCTTCCGCGGCGGAACCCTGACGGCGCTCGCGGCGGGCTGCGGCCAGCTCGGAGCGGGGCTGCTCCTCGCCGCCGGCGCCCTCACCCCCCTGGCAGCGGCCGGTGTCGTCGGCGTGATGACCGTGGCACTCACCGTCAAGTGGCCGCACGGCCTGTGGGTGCAGAACGACGGCTACGAGTACCCCCTGGTCCTCATCACCGTCCCGATCGTCCTCAGCCTCACCGGTCCGGGCCACTGGTCGGTCGACGCGGCCCTGGGCCTCGCGACCTGGCCCGCCTGGTGGGCCGCCGTCACAGTCGTCGTCGGGGTGGGCAGCGGGCTCGGCGCCCGCGCCCTGCTGCACCGTCCCGTACCGCCGGCCGGCCGCACGGCCGACGTCTCCCGAACGCCCCGCTGAACCACACCTGACAACACCGCCCCCTCGGACTCCGACACGGCCGCTGCGCCCACGAATGCCCGCCACACCCCCGACTCCCGCTGCACGCGTGGCGATCCTCCGCGTGCAGCGGGCTCCCACCACGGGCGGCGCCGCCTCCGGAACGAACGCCCCACCTCCCCTACGCACGAACCAGAGAGGGAAACCCTCATGCCCAGTCATCAGACCGTGTCACGGCGGACGGCGATCGCGGCCGGAGTCGCCGCGGCCGCGGCGGTCTCCGTGGCGTCTTCGGCTCCCACCGCCTCGGCGACCGCTTCCGCTTCGGCGACCGCCTCCGCTTCGGCGGGCGCGGACCGCGGGCACGGCCGACCGGAGAACCCCACCCTCGTGCTCGTGCACGGCGCCTTCGCCGATGCCTCCAGCTGGTCCCCGGTCATCGAGCGTCTCCAGCGCCGCGGACACACCGTGATCGCTCCCGCGAACCCGCTACGCGGGCTGCGCCACGACGCGGACCGTATCGCCGCCGTGCTGGCGAGCATCGAGGGGCCCGTAGTCCTGGCCGGCCACTCGTACGGCGGGGCCGTCATCACCGAGGCCGCCGCGCAGGCGCCCAACGTCCAGGCACTCGTCTACATCGCCGCGTTCATGCCGGACACGGGCGAGGTGCTCGGCGAACTGTCCGCCCGCTTCCCCGGCTCCCAGCTGGCCCCGTCCCTCAGGCAGGTGCCCTCCCCCGCGCCGGACGGCTCCCCCGGCCTCGATCTCTACATCAGAACCGACAGGTTCCACGAGGTCTTCGCCCACGACGTGCCCAGCACCACCGCTCGTACCCTCGCCGCCGTCCAACGTCCACTCAGTGCGACCGCGTTCGGCGACCGAGCCGGCGCGGCCGCCTGGCGGACGTTGCCGTCCTGGAACCTGATCGCGACGCAGGACCGGGGCATCCCCCCTCAGCTGCAGCGCTTCCAGGCGGAACGCGCGGGCTCGTACACCGTCGAGGTCCGCAGTTCCCACCTGCCCCTGTACAGCGCGCCCGACGCGGTGGCCAACGTGATCCGGGCCGCCACCCGCCACGTCACCCGCTGATCCCTCACCGATCGCGCCCGACCGGCGCCCGTTCCCAAGGACGACACGTGTCCCACACCCCTTCACATGCCTACGCGCGGGACCTGGAGCAGATCGAACGCGCCAATGCCGACGGGCGCGTACCCGTCGTGTTCGTGCACGGTCTGTGGCTGCTGCCCACCAGCTGGGAGCGCTGGGCCCGGGTCTTCGACGAGGCCGGCTTCGCGCCCGTCCTGCCCGGCTGGCCCGACGACCCGGAGACGGTCGACGAGGCCAACGCCCATCCCGAGGTCTTCGCCGGCAAGAGCGTGGGGCAGGTCGCCGAGCACTTCGGCGGCCTGATCCGCAAGCTGCACCGCAAGCCCGTCGTGGTCGGCCACTCCTTCGGCGGCCTGATCACCCAGATTCTCGCCGGCCAGGGCCTGGCCGAGGCGTCTGTCGCCATCGATCCGGCCCCCTTCCGGGGCGTCCTGCCCCTGCCTCTGTCGTCCCTGCGTGCCGCGAGCGCCGTCCTGGCCAACCCGGCCAACTACCACCGGGCCGTCCCGCTCACCTACGAGCAGTTCCGGTACTCCTTCGCCAACGCCGTGGACGAGGCCGAGGCACGGGACCTGTACAGGGACTTCGCCGTGCCGGCGCCCGGTGAGCCCCTCTTCCAGGCGGCGGTGGCGAACTTCAATCCGTGGGCCGAGACCCGGGTGGACACGCTGACCGCCGACCGCGGCCCTCTGCTGATCATCTCGGGGGAGAAGGACCACACCGTCCCCTGGGCCATCGCGAACGCCTCCTACAAGAAGCAGGTGCGGAACCAGGAGGCCGTCACCGAGATCGTGGAGATCCCCGGGCGGGGGCACTCCCTGACGATCGACAACGGGTGGCGTGAAGTCGCCGACACCGCGCTGGCGTTCGTGCTTCGCCACGTCAGTCCCGGCAACGGCTGACACTCCCTTCCCTCTCCACACATGCGGACGGCCCGGGCAGAACATGCCCGGGCCGTCCGCATGTCCGCGCCCGTCGCAGCCTCCTCCGCGCGGCCCGACTCCCATGTTCTGTCCCCTGTGCGCGGGACTCTGTCCTGTCACTGCATCACCGCACCCCGGACGAACCAGCGGTTCTAGGGTCTCCCCCCAGTGGGAGGGAAGCAGGCTGCCAGTACGCGCTTTTGACCGGTAACCGCAGGTCAGAGGGGTACAGGCGATGCGCTTCCGCTCACCCGAGAGGTCAGGTACACAGGGAGCGGAAGACATGCCCGGCAGCGTGGAGAGAACACTCGCCTCAGCGGAGACCAAGCTGGTCGGCCGTGACGCGGCATGGACTGCGCTGCGGGACGCCATGGTCGCCGCGCCGGGCGGGGGTCAGGCCTTCTGGCTGTGCGGTGAGGCCGGCATGGGGAAGACCGCCCTCCTGGAAGAGGCCGCAGCCTTTGCCGAGGCCTCCGGCATGCGGGTCATGAGGGTGACCGGCACCGAACAGGAAAGCGACCTGGCCTTCGCAGCGCTGCACCGACTGGTCTCGGCGCACCTGAACGACGACAACGGGCTGACGTCCCCCTCATGGCGCTCTCTCCGGACGGCTCTGGGCACCGGACAGGGGGCGGCGGGCAGCGGGCTGGCCACCTCGTCCGCGACCCTCGCGCTGCTGAGCAAGGCGGCCGAGGAACAGCCCGTGCTCCTGGTCGTCGACGACCTGCAATGGGTGGACGCGTCCAGCGCGGAGATCCTGGCGTTCGTCCAGCGCAGGCTGGGCACGATCCCCGTCGTCCTGGCCGCGGCCGTACGCGCACCCGGCTCCCCCGCCTTGGACAGCACCGGCGCTCACCTGCTGGACCTGCCCCCGCTCACCGAGGACGAGGCCGTCGAAGTACTGAACCGGCGCCATCCCGAACTCACCGCCCAGGCCCGCGACCACCTGGTCGGAGAAGCAGCCGGCAACCCGCTGGCCCTCGTAGAACTGCCCGCTCACCCGGACCGCCTCTACTCCACCGAACAGCTGCCCCTGCCAGAGGATCTTCCCCTCACCAGCCGGCTGGAGAAGCTCTACGGCACACGTCTGCAGGCCCTTTCACAGCCGACGCGGGACCTCCTGCTCCTCTGCGCGCTGGCCGGACAGGAAGAGCGGTCCATCACTCTCGCCGTCGAAGCGACCGCGGCCGCCGGAACTTCCACCTCGGCAGCCGTACTGGAAAGCGCCGAGAGCGCCGGACTGATCCGTCTGCATCACGGCCGGATGTCCTTCTCCCACCCCCTCGTACGAACCTGCCTGATCCGCACCGCGACCGCCGCGGAGCGCCGGCGCGCCCACCGCGCCCTCGCCGCCGTACTGCCCCCGGACGACGAGCGGCGGCTGACACATCTGGCTGCGGCGACCGTCGGCGCGGACGACGAACTGGCCCGCCGACTGGAGCAATTCGCCGAACGTGCCCTGCGGCGGGGCGCCCACCCCGAGGCCGCCGCCTTCCTCACGCATGCCGCACGACTGAGCTCGGACCGGACGACCGGAGCCAAGCGCCTGACGACCGCGGCGTACATCGCCTCCACCGCCGGTCAACTGGCCGTCGCCGCCCGCCTGCTCACGGAAGCCGAAGCCGCGGGGGTCCCTGCGGAGGACCGGACCCGGTGGAACTTCACCCACGCGTACCTCCGGTTCCAGCGCGAGGGCGACCTCTCGCCAGCCGCCGAGCTCCTTCCCGCGGAGCTCGGCGCACTCCACGGGGCGGACCCCGTACTGCGCGACGGAGTCCGATTCCTCGTCCATCTGGCGGCCACCTGCCTCAACGAGCAACCCCTCTGGGAGGCCCTCCGGGAACAGCTGCACCGCTTCGGACCGGTAGCACGCCTGTGCTTCGACGTCTGGAGCGACCCCGCCCGCCGAGGCCACGGCGGAGCGAAGCGTCTGCACGCTCTCGTGGCCGCGCTGCCGCCCGAGCAGGAGATGCTCCACGCGAGGGAGTTGCTCTGGATCGCCGCGGCTCTGGACTGTGTAGGTGACCTCACGCAGCTCTGGCATCGTGTCGCCCAGCAGTCACCCCACCTGACGCAGACGTACATAGGGATCGCCACATGCATGGACGACTGGCTGCGGGGGCGGTGGGACCACTGCCTGGCCACCGCCAGGGAAGGGGAGAGAACGGCCAGGGAGCGTGGCTGCGGGTTCCACGCGTACGTCTTCCACCAGACTCTGGGATACGTGCACGCGGGACGCGGTGAGCGGGACGCGCTGGAAGCGGTCATCGCGTCGATCGAGCCGTGGGCGCGGAAACACAGGCAGTCCCACCTCCTGAGGCGGATGACCAGTATGCGCGCCGGCTGTGCGCTGACGCTCGGCGAGGACGAGACGGCGTTCGCCCTGACCACCTCGCTGACCCGGCCCGGCACCCTCCCCGCGATGGAACCCCATTTCCAGTACGTCTTCCTCGACCTGGTGGAGTCCGCCGTGCGCACCGGGCGCAGAGCCGAAGCGCTCGCTCACGTCGCCGCGGGACGTCACGCACGCATGGGGGAGATCGCGCCGCACCACGCCTTCGTCCTGGCCGCCGCCACCGCGATGGCGGCCGACGACGCCGAGGTCGATGCCGCGAGCCACGCCGTCTACGCCATGCCTGATGCCGGTACCTGGCCCTTCGAACTCGCCCGGGTACATCTGCATCACGGAGCGTGGCTGCGCCGCGGTCACCGGCTCGAGGAGGCCCGTCGGCAGCTCCGTGCCGCGCACGCGTACTTCAGCGACCTGGGGGCCGGCCCCTGGGTCCGCAGGGCGGCGGAGGAGCTGCGGGCCGGCGGGTCGGCCGTCGCCCGCGTCAACCCGCCGGAGGAATGGCGGCTGACGCCTCAAGAACTCCGCATCGCGGGACTCGTGGCGTCCGGACTGACCAACGGGCAGATCGCCGAGCGGTTGCACGTCTCCCCCCGGACGATCGGAACCCACCTCTACAAGATCTTTCCCAAGGTCAACGTGTCCTCGCGTTCGGCCCTGGCGCATGCCGTCCGTTCAGTCGGCGGACAGGGAGCCCCGGGAGGGCCGAGCCGGCCTCTTCTCGGCGGCGAGTGAATGCTGCGGTTCGCGGAGGAACCTACGGAGACCGCGATCAGACGTCGCCGTCCCGGCTCAGCCTTCTCCATTCGCGTGGCGTCATGCCGAAAGCGGCCTGGAAACGGCGGGAGAAGTGGCTCGCGTTGGTCCAGCCGCACCGTCCCGCGATGCTGGCGATGGTGAAGCGGTCGAACGGGGCGGAGGCCAGCATGCGCCGAGCCTCCTCAAGTCGCTCCGAGATGATCCACTGCTCCAGACTCACACCGCCCTGCCCCATGACGCCGTAAAGCCGGCGCACCGAAACGCCGTGCGCGGCGGCGATCCGCTCGGGCGTCAGGTCCGGCTCGGTCAGGTGCTGTCGCACGTAGGTCATGATGCGGGTGAGCAACGTATCGTCCATGGTCGACCGCACCACCGGCTTGTGCGGCTCGTCCGCGGCCGACACCAGGAGCGCACGCACGAGGTCGGTGGTCGCCTGCGCCAACGCCCCCGCGCCCGGGTCCAGGGCGAGGGCGTCGGGAGCCCGCCAGATGCTCCGCAGGTGGCGCAGTACGAGCCCGTACAACGGGCTCGCCCGCAGCTGGAAGGATGCCTCGACGACCGTCTCCACCGGCAGTCCGAGCACGTCGACGTCGAAGACCATCGCCTGCGAGGCGCCGTCGCCCGACCATCCGTACACGCGCGGCACCAGTTCGTGGAACACCGTGATGTCGTCCGGGCCGAAGACCTGCCTGCGTCCGCCCGTCTCCGCGCGGCCCACCCCGCGGTGCTGCAAGGACACCGAGACGACGGGGTTGCTCCGCTGGCGGCGCACGTGCGCCGCGGTGCGATGCAGCTCGAAACCGGAGTTGTGCGTGGAAAAGAGAGGGAGGCTG
Source organism: Streptomyces sp. BK79 (assembly GCF_044142145.1). Taxonomy (NCBI): domain Bacteria; kingdom Bacillati; phylum Actinomycetota; class Actinomycetes; order Kitasatosporales; family Streptomycetaceae; genus Streptomyces; species Streptomyces sp. BK79. The sequence goes on along the minus strand of NZ_JBHVOC010000022.1, from coordinate 77,976 downwards.
CCCACCCGCCACGTCTCCATCCGTGCCCGCACGCCGGTGTCGGAGGGCTCGTGAACGATCTGGTTGGGTACGGAATCGTTCGTCATCGCGTGGTGGAACGCCTCGGTGCGATCGGCCGGCGGCACGGTCTCAAGGTCCAGCACCAACATTTCTCTGCATCTCCATGGGACATGCGGGCCCGAACTCCCGCGTCTCGTCACGGCACCGACGGAGCATCGTGGGACGGACAAAGCACACTTCTACGGACCGGTCGTCCAGGCGAGCGCCTAGGGAACCGGCCTGACGTCCTCGGACGCGGGCTCCGTGCCGTGGTCCGTGCTGCGGGCCTGACGTCGCCACTCGGACGGAGAGAGTCCGTACTTGTCCCGGAAGCGCCTGCTGAAGTGGCTCGGCCGGCTGAAGCCCCAGCGGCGCGAGACGGCTTCGATCGTCCGGCGTTCGGAGCACTCCGACGCCAGGTCCTCGCGGGCTCGTTCGAGCCGCTCGGAGATGATCCACTGCTCCAGGCTGATTCCCGCGCGCTGGAACACGCCGAAGAGATGGCGGACGGAGATTCCGTGCTCGTGGGCGATCCGCTCCGGACCGAGCGCGGGATCCGCCAGTCTGTGCAGCACGTAAGCCTGGACACGGCTGAGGAGCGTGTCGTCCATGACCGACCGGCTCAGCGCCGACCGCTCGTCCTCCGCCGCGGAAATGACCAGCGCCCGCACGAGTTCGACGGTGGCTTTGGCCACCATCGGTGCACTGGGGTCCTTCTCGATGGCGCCGGGGTCCTGCCACAGGCTTCGCAGATGCTGGTGCACGAGTGAGTGCATCGGGCTCGCGCGCAGGCGGGAGACCGCCTTCTGGACAGAATCCATGGGGACGTCGAGACGGTCGAGTTCGATGAGCAGGGCCTGCGCGGAACCGTGCTGCGACCAGCCGTAGTGATGGGGGGCCATTTCATTGCAGAGGTGGATGTCGCTCTGTCCGAGCAGTTGCTGCTCACCGTTGGCCTCTGAACGTCCCACACCCTCGTTCTGCAGGGCGATGCCGATGACGGGTACGGCCTCCTGACGTACGTGGCGCGCGGTCCGCGTCAGCCTGAAGCCGGTGTTGCTCGACGCGAAGAGAGTGAGGCCGTCGAGCTGCCACGCCTCCACCCGGGCCCGCAGACCCGACGCGTGCTCCTCATGAGTGAAGTATTTCGGCACGGACGCCTGATTGTGCGTGTGATGAAACGCCTCCACCCGCTGGGCCACCGGTACGGCAGCAGTGTCAAGCAACAGCATGTTTCCCCCCACGGTCAACGAGCTGGAAGTCGATTATCCGATGGCGTCCCGCACCTGCCAAGCCAAGAAGAACGGACCTGACCGACGGCGTGGAAAGCGACGGTCGACGGGGGGCCGCCTTGACCACAGCTGGAATCGTCCACAGTCCACCTGCTCCGGTGAGCCGGTCTCGCGGACTTCTCCACGGGGAGGGACACACGTTCCCCTTCGTCCACGGAGCACGGCGGGATGCCCGACGGGATCGAGATACCGACCAAAGACCGGGCAAGCACGTCGTCGTCCTGGAGGACTGAGAAGCCAGTGCCCGGGGCGCAGTCCGCTCACGGACCAGTGATGGCGTTGCGGGCCGCGAACGCGGCCGGTGTGAGACCGGTACGGTCGCGGAAGAACCGGCCGAAGTTCGCGGCATCGGAGAAGCCGAGGTGGGCGGCCACGGTCCGGGCCCCCCACCGGGCATTTCCCAGCAGGCGCCGGGCTTCGAGCAGCCGCCGCTCGTCGATGAGATCACGCACTCCTTTGCCGGTGGCGTCCCGGGCGGCGCGGCTGAGGGTGCGCACCGAGCAGCCGAGCAACTCGGCGTAGTCCGCCGCCCGGTGCAGTTCGCGGAAGTGCAGCTCCAAGGCGTCCGCGAACCGACCGTAGGTGTCACCACGGCCCGCACCAGCCGTCGTCGCGCCCGTGGAAGTGATGCCGGGGGCGTTGGCCAGGCGCAGCAGCAGCGATTCGAGCAGGTTGCGCCGCAGGGCATGGTGGATGTCCAGGGGGCGGCGTCCGAGGGCCCGGTGTTCGTCGAGGAGCTGGAGTGCCGTCTGCTGGAGCCAGGCGGTGTCGTCGGGGTGCGGGCTCAGCACGGCGGGGGCCTCGTGGGCGGTGAGCGGGGCCAGCAGGCGGGCGGCGCCGGCGGTCAGGACGTCCGGTTCGAACAGGATGAACGGGCCGCGGGCGGCGCCGGGCGGATGCCAGCACTGCGTGTGCCCGGGTCGCACCCACAGCCACTGGCCGGGGGTGACGGTCCGCGTGACGTGGTCGACGTCGTGCCGCAGTACGCCCTCGGTGACCGCGATGAGGTAGTGAAAGGTGGCCCGGCCCGGCCGGGGCGGGTTCCACGGCCAGTCGTCGTGCTCGGCGAAGAAGTCCTCCACGGTGCTCACCTCCAGCCCGAAGGGCGTGCCGACCGGGGGCTGGAAGCCGTACAAGGGGACCTCGGCCGGTCCGGCCTGGCCCTTCGAGCCTGGATGTCGCCTGTCGACCATCATGTGTCCGCAGCCTACCGCCCGTTTTCGGATGTTCCGGGCAAGGATGGACTGTGCGGCCGCAACCGTAGGGCGCGCACTCTGTGGTCTTCAGCGCCGCAGCCCGCCACCACTTCGAGGAGGACAACACCCCATGACTCTGCACCAGACCGCCGCCGACCGCGCGCAAGAGCTTCCCGGAGCCGAGCTGGGGCATCCCTTCGGGGACGACTGGGAGGTCTTCAAGGTGCGAGGGAAGGTGTTCATGCTGATGACCGAGGTGCCCGGGCGTCCCGTCGTGATCCTCAAGGCGGAGCCCGGTGAGGCCCTCGCCCTGCGGGAACACAACAGCCACATCACCCCCGGCTACCACATGAACAAGAAGCACTGGATCACGCTGGAGGGCGGGGACGGTGTGGACGAGTCCCTCGTCCGAGAGCTCGTCACCGAGTCCTACCGGCTCGTCGTCGCCAACCTGCCCAAGGCCGAGCAGCCCGTCGACCCGCACACCTACGCCCACGGCACGCAGGCGCCCCGATGAGCACGGCAGGCGGCCGGCTCCAGGACACCGCCCGCAAGGCGGCCCTCGCCCTGTCCGACCGTCAGCCACTCACGCCCCTAAGGTCTCGGACAAGGTGTTCCTCATCGTCACCGACGATCCGGACGAGCAGATCATCACGGTCAAGTGCGAACCCGAACACGCCCGCGCCCACCGGCCCAGACGACAAATACTCCGTGGAGCGGCCACTCACGCGCGGGTTCCCCGGATCCAGGTCAGGTCGGCAGCAGAGACGAGAACGCTGCCATGCTAGGAAGCTCGTGCGTCGTGGTTCTCGCGATTGGCGAGGACTTGTTCCATGTGGGTCTGGGCCCACTGCCTGAGCCCGCGTGTCAGGTGATGGAGTGAGAGGCCGAGGTCGGTCAGCTCGTAGGTGACGGTGACGGGGACCGTGGGTTTCACGGTGCGGACGAGCAACCCGTCGCGTTCGAGAGCCCGTAGGGTCTGGGTCAACATCTTCTGGCTGACGCCGGCCAGTTGCCGGGCCAGCTCGGAGTAACGCATCGCCTTCGGGGCGTGCGATGCGCCGGACTGTTCGGGTGTGTCACCGCCCAGGGCACACAGGATCAGGACGACCCACTTGTCCGAGATCCGGTCGAGGAGCTGACGGCTGGGGCACACCGCCAGGAACGCGTTGTACTCCGCCTTGGCCTGCGCCTTCTTGTCGGCCTTCGTCACCACTGACCTCGCCTCTCACCTTCTGGGCTGTTACGCACTTCAGAGTGCCTACTTCCCGGCAGGAAGTTCCTCTCCAACACTGGTGCAAGGGGGCTGGAGACACCACCCCTGGCATGAAGTGAAAGGCACCACGTGAACACACCCTCCGCACCTCTTCCCGGCGGAACCTGGTCTCTGGGTGGCTCGTCCGTCACCCGGTTCGGCTACGGCGCGATGCAGCTCGCCGGCCCGTGGGTCATGGGGCCGCCCGCCGATCACGACGGTGCTTTGGCCGTGCTGCGCGAGGCGGTCAGCCTCGGGATCACCCACATCGACACCAGCGACGCCTACGGACCACGCTTCACGAACGAGCTGATCCGGGAAGCGCTGCATCCTTACCCGGAGCCGCTGTTCATCGCCACCAAGGTGGGTGCGACCCGCGACGCGCAGGGCGGCTGGCCCACGGCCCGGCGTCCCGAAGACCTGCGCAAGCAGGTCCACGAGAACCTCGGATCCCTCGGCGTCGACACCCTCGACCTGGTCAACATGCGCATGGGCGACGCTCAGGGCCCCCAGCCCGGTTCGATCGCCGAAGCATTCGAGACGCTCGTGGACCTCCAGCAAGAGGGACTGATCCGCCACCTCGGCGTCAGCAATGTCACCGGGGAGCAGGTCGCTGAAGCGCGCGGCATTGCCCCGATCGTGTGCGTGCAGAACATGTACAACCTCGCCCACCGCCACGACGACGACCTCGTGGATCACCTCGCCGCCGATGGCATCGCCTACGTGCCCTTCTTCCCCCTGGGAGGCTTCACGCCGCTACAGTCCGAGGCCCTCTCGAAGGTCGCGAACCGACTGGAGGCGACGCCTATGTCGGTCGCGCTGGCATGGTTGATGCAGCGCTCGCCGAACATCCTGCTCATCCCCGGTACTTCCTCCACCGCTCACCTACGCGAGAACATCGCAGGCGCCGGTCTCTCCCTCTCAGACGAGGATGTGGCCGAACTGGACAGCATAGGCCGCTGAACAACACGCAGGTCAGCGGCCGAGACCGGGCTATCGGGCGGACCAGAGGAAGATGCCCGCGAAGTGAAGTCCGGCGGGGTAGATGGTGGCGGTCTTCTCGTAGCGGGTGGTGGCAGTACCGCGCCATTGCTTCAAGCGACTGATGCGCCGCTCGACGGTGTTGTGTCGCTTGTACGGCCTCGCGGTCGAAGGTGTGCGGTCGCCACCGGCCGGTCCGCGCCGCCGCCTGTTGGCCTGCCGGTCGGCCCGCCCCGGGATCACCGCGCGGATGCCGCGTCTGCGCAGGTGGTCGCGGATCTCGCGGGAGGAGTACGCCTTGTCGGCCGGGACCACCGCCAGCCTGATGCGGGCGCAGCGGGGTCGTCAGCCGGGTGCCGCCGTTTCGCGGTGGGCGGCGGGTGCGGCCCGCGCCCCGGGTGAAGCGCCCGGGGCGCGGCTTGGTGGGGATAGTGAGGCGTCGGCTCAGCCGAGCGGGTTGGTGGTGTCGCGCAGGGTGGCCAGGGCCGGGGCGTACATGCGGGCCTTGATGGTGCCGATGGTGTCGCCGGCCTTGCTCACCTGTGCCTGGGCGATCTCGATGGCGGTGGAGCGCACGGCGTCCTCGGCGACGGCCTGGTCGACGATGCCGGCGGCCGCGGCGTCAGTGCCGCCGTAGCGGCGGGCGGTGAGCATGGCCTCGTGCGCGGTCTGCGGGGCCAGCCGGGACTGGATGAGGGCGGCCATGCCGGGGGTGAAGGGAATGCTGATGTCCGCTTCGGGCAGGCACCAGTAGCCGCGGTCGGCGCGCATGACCCGGAAGTCGTGGGCGAGGGAGAACATCGCGCCGGCGGCGAAGGTGTGCCCCTGCAGCGCGGCCACGGTGATGAGTGGCAGCGACAGCATTCGCGCGAACAGCTCGTGGACGGAGACGACGTAGTCCTGGTGCTGGTCGGCGTGGGCGAACAGCCAGTCCAGGTCGAGCCCGTTGGAGTAGAACTTGCCGGTGGCTGCGGTGACCAGGGCGCGAGGGCCTTCAGTCTTCTCCACCTCGTCGAGCGCGGCGCTGACGGCGGTGAGCCAGTCGGGGTGGAAGCGGTTCTCACCGTCTCCCAGGTCCAGGACGAAGACGTTGTCGTGACGGTCGAGCGAGGGCATGGCGACTCCTTCGAGATATGCAGGTGAAGCGGCTGGGCAGCTGCGGGCTACGGCCGGGGACCGGATTCGGCGCCGGGGTGGTCGCGCAGGGCGTGGAGGAGCAGGTCGTGGATCTCGGCGGCGGCGGCCTCGATCGGGGCGGTGCTCTGCTCGACCCGGCACATGATCACCGCGCCTTCGACCGCGGCGATGATGAAGGCACCTAGTCGGCGGCTGCGCTCCTCGCTCAGGCCGTGCCGCAGAAGGAGGGCCGCGAGGGCCCCCTGCCAGCGGGCGAAGACCGCGGCGGCGGAACGGGCAAGCTGGGGTGCGTCGTCGTTGGTCTCCACGGCCACCGCCACGATCGGGCAGCCGGCCCTGAAGCCGCTTTCCTCGAGCCGCTCACGCCACAGCAGGAAAAACGCGTCGACCGCCGCCACCGGATCATCCGCCTGCATGGCGGCGTCGATCAGCCCCGCGATGAAGTCCCCCGCCAGCGCCACCGCTTCGTCGATGAGCTGCGTCCTCCCGCCGGGGAAGTGGTGATACACCGAGCCCCGAGGAGCTCCGCTGTCAGCGAGCACCCGGTCGATGCTGGTGGCGTTCGCGCCGTACTCCCGCAGCAGAGCGGCAGCACTGAGGATCATCCGGTCACGGCTGTCACTCCTGCGCGGACTCACCTGCCCAGCACCTCCCCACGACGTGGCCCGTCCTCCACGAACGGATGGGCTACCTGTCGGTAACTTATGGGCTATGGCATAGAACATGCAAGGGGCGAGCGGTCTCCAGTTACTCCCGGCTCCCCGCCGCGGTAAGGGCGAAGGGGGTGGAGGGTCCGCCCTCGGGAACGCGTAGCGTGGCCGGAAGTACCCTCACACCGCATCGCACCGCCCGAAGGACACCTCGTGCTCACGCCGTATGCCGCGCATTTCAACGCCCCGGCCGGATACCTGGACTTCGCCCGCTTCGGACCGCCGTCGCGGGACGCCGTGGACGCCACCGCGCGGGCCGTGGAAGCCTCGGCGCGGGCGGCTCACGCGACCGTGGACGAACTCATGTGGGTGGAGGGGACGGCTCGGGACGCGGCGGCACGGCTCGCGGGGGCGGACGCCGCGCACACCGTCCTGCTGCCGAACACTTCGACCGGCCTGTTCCACGCGGCGTTCGGGATGCGGCACGGGACCGTGCTGGTGCCGCGCGGCGACTTCCCATCGAATCATTACCCGTGGCGCCGCGCGGCGGAACTGGGGCGGGCGGTGCCGCGCTGGCTGGAGCCGGCACCCGGTGAAGGTGTCACGCCTGAACTGGTGCGGGAGGCACTGACGGACGAGGTCGTCGCGCTGTCGGTGAGCGCGGTGGACTTCCGTACCGGGTTCAAGGTCGATCTGGCCGCGCTCAGGGAGGTCATCGGCCCGGACCGGCTGCTGGTGGTGGATGCCATACAGGCTTTCGGGGCGGCCGCGATGCCCTGGCAGGCAGCCGACGTCGTGATCGCGGGCGGGCAGAAGTGGCTGCGGGCAGGGTGGTCGACCGGGTTCGCGACCCTGTCCGACAGGGCACTGGAGTCGCTGCAACCGGTGCTCACCGGATGGACCGGCGTGGAGGACGTCGGTGTCTTCGACGGCATCGAGCACCCGCCCGCGCCGGACGCGGGCCGCTGGTCCATCACACACCTCAGTCCGGTCGCGGCCGCGTCCTTCGCCGCCGCGCTGGAACTGGTGGAGCAGTACGGCGTCGAGGCGATCGAGGGCGCGATCACCGCGCGGGTCGCCGAACTCACCGAGGCGGTGGAACGTTTCGGAGGCACGGTGCTGTCTCCGGCCGATCCCGCCCGACGGGCAGGCATCCTCTCGTTCGCCGTGCCGGGTCACGAACCGGCGGCGGTGGCCCGTGCGCTGCACCGGGAAGATGTGACGCCGACGGTACGGGCCGACTCGTTGCGTCTGTCACCGCACGCCTCGACACCGGCGGAGGCGGTGGAAAGGGTGGCGGCGGCGCTGGCCTCGGTGAAGGCGTCCGGCGAGAGGGCCGGGACGCAAGGATGCCGGTGACGAGCGCCGGAGTCGGCGGCCGGCTCCCGGGTCCACGCGTGCCAGCCCGTCGGCCGGCCCCGGCTCAGTAGACGCTCAGGCCGTAGGCGGAGAGCCACTCGACCACCGGCTGGTAGTAGGTGAAGCCCCCTGAGGCGCAGTTCCCGCTGCTGCCGACGATGATGCCGAGGGCCGTGCCGCCCGAGAACGCCGGACCGCCGGCGTCCCCCGGCTCCGAGCAGACGTTCGACCGGAACAGGCCGTACACCACTCCGTCTCCGTGGTTGACGGTCACGTTGACCGCCTGGACGGTCCCGCAGCGGTACCCCGTGGTCCGTCCGACGTGGCAGACCGACTGCCCGACGACAGGACTGGCCGCGCTGGTGATGTCACGGGTGCCGGCGCCGGCCAGCGACACCTCACCTGGATAGGAGGCCGTCGTGTCGGTGTATCGGATGGCCGCGTAGTCGTTGCCCGGGTAACTCACCCCCGCGGTGACACCGACGGCCATGGTCCGGGCGGCGTCCGCGTACCAGGTGCCGCCGGCGCCCTGAGCGCACCGGCCGGAGACGAGGGCGTACAGCGTGGCGCCGGACCGGGCGTTGAAGCCGACGGTGCACCGGGTCGCCGCGCTGTAGAGCGTGTCGCCGCCGCGCACCACGACGCCGGCACGTGCCTCGCCCCGCTCCCCCGCTCGGGCCTCCGCCGTGAGGGCGACGGACCAGCCGAGCAGCAGTGCGAGTGCGAGCGCGGCGCGCAGGACGGTCGCGAAGGGGCTGACGGAGCGTGCGGGTTTCACGGAAACCTCCTATGGCCTGTGCCCGCCATTGTGGGGCTCGCGGCCCGGGGTGGTGAGGCCGAAAACCGCCACTCCCGAGGCAATCGTGCCTCCCTGGGCGTGTCCCCCGACGCCGAGTTCGCGACGTCGCCGGGGAAATGGCCACCGCCGTTCGCCTCGGTATCTGCCTCGGTGTCTGCCTCAGGCAGGTCGGCTGCCGGTCGCGACCAGGGCGCGGGCGTGGAACGCGTCGACCTCCGAGCGGGCGAGCTGGTCGAAGTACCGGTCGCGCACACGGGAGACGGCGTCGGATCCCAGCCCGGCGAGCAGCATCCTCGGGCCCGCACCGGTGACGAACTGCCAGGCCAGCTCGGGAGATACGGGGATGGTCAGCTCCAGCGGGTGCACGGCGACATCGGTCACGTCCAGACCGCTCATCCAGTCCCGCAGCCGCTCCGGCGTACCCAGACGCCGGCTCGCTTTCATCGCGGCACTCGGCAGCGGTGCGGGCCGGCCGGCAGCCTCCAGCTCCGCCGTCGCCGCTTCGGCGAAGGGTTTGACGAGCGGATCCATCGATCCTTCCGACCACACGGTGAAGGCGGCGCGCCCTCCGGGGGTGAGCTGCCGCAGCAGCCGGGCGGCCGAGCGGTCCATGTCAGGAAGGAAGAAAACGCCGAACACACACACCAGCACGGTGTAGGGGCGACCGTCGGGGGCCGTCCAGGCGGTCGCGTCGGCGGTGTGGAAACGCAGCCGCGTCAGGTCGGCCCTGTCGGCTCGATCGCGTGCTGCGAGCAGCAGTCGCTCCGCGAGATCGACGCCGTCGACCCAGCCGTCGGGGCCCACGGCCCGCCCGGCGGGGAGGGCTGCCGATCCGTTGCCGCAGCAGACGTCGAGCACCCGGTCACCCGGGCGGACGCCCACGCGTTCGACGGTCGCGGCCCCGATCGGGTCCCACAGGAGAGGGGTCCACGCGGTGAACCCTTCGGCACCCTCGTCGAAGACCGAGCCGATGTTGGGTGAGGACTCGGACATCAGGTTCTCGACCTTCCTGGTGCGTGCTGACGTACGGGCCCGGCCGACGTCCGCAGTGCCTTGGAGCGGTGGGTTCGCCAAGCCTACGTTCGCCCTCGATGATCCGGTAGGTCCTCCGGCAGCCGGGGTCGGGGTCGGCGCCGGCGTCATGGGCGCGCCGGCGCCGCGGCCGCACGTCAGGCGGTCAGGATCGCGAGGGTGGCGTCCAAGTCGGCGGTCCGGGGCTGGTTGTGGGGGAACGCGGCGAGGATCCTGGCCATGCCGCACGTGTCGGTGAGGGCGGAGAAGACCAGGCCGCCTGCTACGCCCGCGGAGAGCCAGCGGGCCGCGTTCCAGCGCTGTCCGGCGAGCAGGCCGGTCAGGACCAGCGTCCCCGCGGCGAGACGGACTTGGCGGTCCATGGCCCAGGGGGTGCGCGTGCCCTCGGATCGGTGGGTGTCGTGGCCGAGCCGCGTCCAGGCGGCGGTGCCGCCGGTGAGGGTGGCGGTGGTGATGCCATGGTCGGCCAGGCGCTCGCAGGCCTGGGCGGAGCGGGCTCCGGACGCGCACATGATGAGGAGGTCGCCGCGATCCGCGGCGGTCTTCAGCGCGGGCAGCGCGGCGTCGAGGTGGTCGAGGGGGATGTTGTGGGCGCCGGGCAGGTGGCCGGAGGCGTATTCGCCGGGTGTGCGCACGTCGATGACGGTCAGCTCGTGCAGACGGGCGTGGGCCTGCTCGGCGGTGAGGGCGGTGCTGGGTGCCACGGGGACTTTCCTTTGCTCGGTTCGGGTTACCCCCTTCGGTAGAATACCCGAGGGGGTATTGCGAGGGAGTATGGGCAGTGGAACTGGCGATGGCGGCTGAGGAACTGAAGACGGTGGTCAACCGGCTGCGCCGGGCGCAGGGGCAGATCGCCGGCGTGATCAAAATGATCGAGGAGGGGCGGGACTGCGAGGACGTGGTCACCCAGCTCGCCGCGGCGTCCCGGGCGCTGGACAAGGCCGGTTTCGCGATCGTCGCCACCGGTCTGCAGCACTGCCTGACCGACGCGGACATGGCTGCGTCCGGCGATCGGGAGGCGATGCGCGCCCGGCTGGAGAAGCTGTTCCTGTCCCTGGCGTGAGACGCGGTACCGCGGAGCCTGTTCTCGCCGGCTTCGGAAGCCCGACGGGTCCTGTGCCCGGGCGGCAGGATCGTCCTGGTCGGTCAGGACTGGGACGCCATCATGATCGCCTCGGACGACGCGGCGCTCACCCGCACGATCGTGCACGCCAGCGCCAACCTTCTGGGCATGCCCCGCGCCCTCCGCCCTCCCCTCCAACCGCCCGGCACGCACAACCCTGCCTCGACGACCGTCGCTGTCCTACCTCTTGTGACACCGTCACCGGGCTTCATAGGATCGCCGGAGCGACACGATTGAATCGTTTCATCCCACGACACGGCGACCGAGGGACACGATCATGGACGACAGGTGGAACCGCAGAGTCTTCCTCCAGGGCACTGCGGCCACGGCGGGCGCGGGCATCGGCGCACTGGCCGCGGGCACACCGGCAGCGGCCGGCCCCCACTCCTCCGGGAAAGAAGGCGGCCTGCGCGTCACGCGCACCAGCGTCGAGTACGCCGACACCCTGCTCGGTACCGACGTCGAACGGCCCCGGCTGTCCTGGGAGCTGACCGCCGCCGGGCGCGGCGCACGCCAGGAGGCGTACCGGATACAGGTGTCCCGCGCCTCCGACCGCTGGGGCGGCTCCGGCGGACCCTTGGTGTGGGACTCGGGCAGAGTCGCCTCGGACCGGACGACCGGCGTCTCCTACGGCGGGCCCGCCCTGCGCCCCCGCACCCGCTACCACTGGCGTGTCAGGGTCTGGGACGCGCAGGGACGCGCCTCGCGCTGGAGCGAGCCCCGCTGGTGGGAGACAACGTTGTCTGCCGACGACTGGCAGGCCCGCTGGATCGGCGCCGACGCCCCGCCGCAGCCGCCGTCCCTGTCGGGCGCCGCGTGGATCTGGTCGCCGGGCGCCACGGCCTCAGACGCGCCCGAGGGGCCGCGGTGGTTCCGGGCGCGGCTGGCGCTGCCCGCCGGCAGCGAGGTGGAGCGCGCCACTGTGGTCGCCACCGCCGACGACGACTTCACGCTGTACGTCGGCGGAGAGCCCGTCCTGCACGCCCCGCAGGTGCAGGACGGCTGGCGCACGGGCCGTACCGCCGACGTGACCGCGCAGGTGCGGGCCGCGGTGACCGGACGCGGCGTGGTGCTGGCCGCGCTCGCCACCAACCGGGGCGGCGCGACCGTCAACCCCGGCGGGCTGCTCGCGCGCCTGCTCGTCGACACGGCCGACGGGCAGCGCCACGAACTGGTCACCGGCGCCGACTGGCGCACCGCCGACAGCGAGCGGGCGGGCTGGCAGCAGCCGGACTTCGACGACGGCGACTGGGCGGCGGCCACCGTCCTTGCCCCCTACGGCCAGGGCCCCTGGGGATCCGGGGTGACGGTCGCCGTGCCTGAGCAGCCCGCGCCGCTGCTCCGCCGCGAGTTCACCGTACGCAAGAAGATCACCGCGGCGCGGCTCTACCTCAGTGGACTGGCGTACTACGAGGCCCACCTGAACGGCCGCCGCATCGGACGGCAGGTCCTCGACCCGGGCTTCACCGACTACGACGAGACCGTGCTGTACGCCGTCCACGACGTGACGGATCTGCTGCGCCGGGGCGCGAACGCCCTCGGTGTCACCCTGGGCCGCGGCTTCTACGGCATGACCACGCCCAACGTGTGGAACTGGCACCGCCCGCCGTGGCACGGCGAGCCCCGGCTCCTCTGCCAGCTCGTCGTCGACCACCCCGACGGCTCCCGCACCACCGTCGCCTCCGACACCGACTGGCGGCTGACCGAGGGCCCGACCCTCACCAACTCCCTCTACGCCGGGGAGACCTACGACGCGCGCCTCTCCCCCGACGGCTGGACGCGGCCCGGTTTCGACGACCGCGCCTGGCGCCCGGCCGGTGTCCAGCAGGCTCCCGCGGGGACGCTGCGCGCCCAGCCGCACGACCCGATCGCGATCACCGGAACGGTACGCCCGACGGAGATCACCGAGCTGCGCCCCGGGGTGTACGTGGTCGACATGGGCCGCACCATGGCCGGCTGGACCCGCCTCACCGTCCGAGGAGCCGCCGAGGGCACCGTCGTACGCTTGGTGCACGGCGAGAAGCTGAACGCCGACGGCGGCGTGCACGCGGCGACCGACCACGTCCCGGGCCGCTTCCAGACGGACGAGTACGTCTGCGCGGGCCGCCCCGAGGAGACCTGGGAACCGTCCTTCTCCTACAAGGGCTTCCGCTACGTGGAGGTCAGCGGCCTGCCGTCGCGTCCCTCCCCGGACCAGGTGCTGGGCCGCCTGGTGCACACCCCGGTCGACGAGGTCAGCTCCTTCGCCTGCTCCGAGCCGTTCTACGAGTGGCTCGACCAGGCCATGCGCCGCACCCTGCTGAACAACCTGCACGGCATCCCGACCGACACCCCGATGTACGAGAAGAACGGCTGGACCGGCGACGCCCAGCTCGGCGCACCCGTCATGGCGTACGCCTTCGGCGTGCACCGCCTGCTGTCCAAGTGGCTCGGCGACCTGGCGGACAGCCAGACCGCGGAGGGTCAGCTCCCGGTGATCGTGCCGAGCGGCGGCTGGGGCTACGGCGACCTCGGCCCGTCCCCGGAGTGGACCACGGTCTACCCGTTCGTGCTGCGCGAGATGCACCGGGTGTACGGCGACGATCGCGCGGCCCGCGAACACTGGCCGACGCTGGTGCGCTACCTGGACTGGGAACTGTCCCGGCTGAGGGACGGGCTCGCCGTCACCGCGCTCGGCGACTACCTGCCGCCCGGCTACGGCGGCAACCCGCCCGAGGACACCCGGCTCACCGCCACGGCGTACCTCCACCGCGCGCTGCTGCACACCGCGGAGCTGGGCGACCTGCTCGGCGAGCAAGCGACCGCGACCCGGTACCGGGAGACCGCCGAGGACCTGAAGTCCGCCTTCAACGCCACCTTCCTCGCCCCTGAGGGGCACTACCGCACCGCGAAGGACCCCGACTACCGCCAGACGTCCAACGCCGTCCCGCTGGCCTTCGGCCTGGTGCCGCCCGGCGCCCGCGCCTCCGTGCTGGACAGCCTGGTCGCCGACATCGAACGGCGCGGCAACCACCTCAATACCGGTGCCCTGGGCACCAGCGTGCTCCTGCGCGTGCTGTGCGCCCACGGCCGGCCCGACGTGGCCTACGCCGTCGCCACCCAACGGACCTACCCGAGCTGGGGATACTGGCACGCCAACGGTGCCGACACCATGTGGGAGATGTGGCCCCTGGACTCCCGCTCCCGCGACCACTACTTCCAGGGAACGGTCGCCCAGTGGCTCTACGAGAACGTCGCCGGCCTGCGCCCCGGCGACGCCGGCTACCGCATTTTCGTCGTCCGGCCCGACGCCCGTACCGGCGTCGACTGGGCGCGCACCTCGATCCGTACCGTGCGCGGGGAGGCCGCGGTGTCCTGGTCGAGGATCGATCAGCGGCTGCGACTGACGGTACGGGTGCCGGTCGGCTCGACGGCCGAGGTCCACGTGCCGGGCGAGGAGCGGTCCCAGGTCACCGCGCCGGCGGACGCCGACCTGCTGCGCGCGGAACCGCACTTCGTGGTGTACCGGGTGCCGCATGGCGAGTGGCGGTTCACGGGCCGGGCCTGAATCGCCGCCCGCCGGCCCGCGCCGTGTTCGACTGAGGGCACTGGTGACTTGAGGTAGAGGATGATCTGCCAGATGAAGAGGGAGGTGGATTCGGACGTGAGCCTGGACGGCCCCGACGGGTGGCACGAGCGGCTGGGGTGGGCGTTCGGGCTGACAGCAAGCGATCCGGCCGAACGCGCTGCGGCGCTTGTCCGTCTGGCTGACGCCGAGAGGAACGCCCAAGACGCTCTGGACCGGTACAACAGGGCATGGCGTCGCAGGTGTCCGCTGGGACGGCAGGCGGCACGCAGAAAGTACGTGAAGGCCCTCGAACACTCGCTGCCTGGTGGGTTGTGGGACCGGCCGACCGGTCCCGACATCAGCACGTGGCCGGGTCTTCCCTACGCGCTGTGCTTCCTGGAGTGGGAGGCGAGGTATCCGCAGGAGTGGACGCGGTATGCCAAGTCGTGGGGCACGAAGGAGGACCTCATCCGCGACCTGGCTGCCGCTCCCCACGACGAGGCGGTCAGAAGCAAGCTCGTGTCACTGGTCGAGACCGTCGTTGAGCGGCCCTACCGCTGCAAGGACCGCGAGTACGTGCGCGTAGCGCGGGCCGTGGACGGTGAGGACCTGCGCAGCAGGCTTGACAGGGCCGCCCGTTCGGACAACACCTGGGCCCAGCGCCATGCCGGATACGTACTCTGGATGCTGGACCGTCCCCAGGTGCCCAACACGCGTCACGTCTGGCGGACCTGGCTGGCGGCGACATCCAGAGAGTAGACATCGACCGGCCGACGACGAGGGAGTCCAGGTGCGGGGAATCCCCACGCGTACGTGGGAAGGAGCAGTCAGGCAGATGGCCGACCGGTGATGGCCGGCAGTTTCCTGGTCCTGATCCGGCGGTAGGTCAGGAAGCCGTACACGGTCACCCCGACCCAGATGACGGTACTCAGCACAGGCCACCACACCTCACGTCCCTGCGCGCCCTCGACCAGCGTGACGACCGAGTTGAGCGCCCAGCTCACAGCGAGGAAGAGCGCCGCCCACCTGGCCCACCGCCAGACCGCCATGTTCCCCCGGGCGCGGCTCTCCTTCGAACTCCGTTCATGCCGCTTTCGTGTATCCCTCATACCTCTTCGTCTGCCCGTTCCCCGGCGACGTCTCCGCGGCCTCGCGAGGAAGGCCGGAAACCGCTGTCGACCAGAGGGAGGACGCCGACGCCCTCCGAGGGCAGATCCGGCGCGTCCGGGGCCCGACCGCGTCATACACGGCTCCGCGATGCGCAGTCGGGCACGGCGGGCCACAGCGGTCCGGGGCGCGGGTCTGGCGGACCTCGGCCACACGGCGGATAGCCTGCATCACCATGACGCGTACCTGGATCCTGCCCTTGCTGCTGACGCTCAGCGGCTCAGTCGTCGCCGCTGGGCAGGTGCTCATGGGGAGCCCCGGAACAGCCGCAGCCACCCTGCCGGCGTTCCTGGCGCTCGCCGGCGTGAACTCGCCTCTCATCTTCCCGAGGTCGACCAGTGCGCGGGAGGCGGAACGCCGCAGCGCGACCGACGGCCGCCCGGTCGTCTTCTGGCGGCCGGGCTGCAAGTACTGCATACGACTGCGCATCCGGCTGGGCCGCAGCGCCCGCCAACTGCACTGGGTCGACATCTGGCGCGACCCGGCAGGGGCCGCAGCGGTGAGAGCGGCCAACGACGGCAACGAGACCGTGCCCACCGTCGTCGTCGCGGGCCGGCCGCACACCAACCCCGACCCGCTCTGGGTGCGCGAACAGCTCTCTCCCTCCGCTTGATCTACTTCCCCCGTCCCTCGAAGTCACGGCGGACCGCCGCGCCGAGGTCCTCCGTGAGCCCCGCGTCGTCCGGCAGCCGCAGGACGCTGCCGCAGTGCTCGCACAGTTTGCCGTCCCCGGCGGGCGTACCGCAGGCGACGCACACTCGGCTGTGACTCTGTTCTTCGGTCTTCTCTGCCATGACCTCTTCCGGACGTCGGGTGTTCTGGACTGATAGGCGCGTACCCGGTACGTCCCCGTGGATGCCGTCGAACCCGCGGACGGGCGACGCCGGGCGACCAGGAAGGGGCGGACCGGCTGTTCCTCATGCCGGGCGATTCCCCGCAAGCCGACGGAGTTCAGCTCCTGGAAGCGCCGGGCGTCCTGCGATCAGGCCCTCAGCGCTTTCCATTCCTGTACGTACTCGTCGAACACGGTCCGCAGGTGATGCCCGATCTTCAGGTAGTCCAGGTCGTCGAGGTTGGCCAGGGACACGCGCACCGACCATTCGGGGCCGTCGAACCCGCCGCCGTTGAGCAGGACGACGCCGGTCTGCTCGGCCAGCCGGAACAGCGGATCCACCGGCGCGTAGGTCGCCTGCAGGAAGTCCGCGAACTCCTGACCGTGGACGCGCCGCGCCTCCGCCAGGAGGTCGAGCTCGACGTAGTACCCGGCACGCCGTTCGTCCTGCGCGATCTCGGCCTGCGCGCCTTCAAGAAGCAGTGCGAGTCGCCGGTGGACGATACCGCGCACGCGCTCCTTGTACGCCTGCCCCTCCTCCAGCAGGTCGAAGAGGGAGAAGAGGGTCATCATGACCTGCTGGGGCAGGGACAGCCCGGCGGTGTGGTTGAGGGCGACCTGCCGCGAGTCCGCCACCAGTCGGTCGATGAAGCGGATCTTCTCCGGGTCGAGGGCGAGGGTGCCGTAGCGCTTGCGCAGCCTGACCTGTTCCTCGGCGGGCAGCTCAGTGATCATCCGGTCGATGACGTTGTCCTCGTTGAGGCCGATGACCCCCAGCCGCCAGCCGGTCGCGCCGTAGTGCTTCGAGTAGGAGTAGACGAGCAGCGTGTTGTGGGGCAGGTCGGCGGCGAGGGAGCGGAAGCGCGGGACGAAGGTGCCGTAGACGTCATCGGTCACGACGACCAGGTCGGGGTTCTTCGTGGCGACGATGTCCTTGATCTGCGCGGCGACCCGTTCGCTCAGGGCCAGGGAGGGCGGGTTGGAGGGGTTGACCAGGCAGAGCAGCTTGATGGACGGGTCTTCCAGCTTGGCGACTTCTTCGGCCGGATAGCGCCACTGCCGCACCCCGGTGTCGGTGAACAGGGTCGCCTCGACTCGGACGACGTCGAACTCGTAGGTGTCGAGTTCGGGGATCTCGATGTAGGGGGTGAAGACGGGCACCATCAACGCGATCCGGTCCCCCTTCTTCAGGATCCCGTTCTTCATGAGGGAGTCGAAGATGTAGCACATGGCCGCGGTGCCGCCTTCGGTGGCGAAGAGCTGCAGCTCTCCCGCGGGTGGGTCGCCGGCGAACATCTCGTCGTGCAGGTAGGCGCGGACGATCCGTTCGGCGTGTGTGAGCATCCGGTCCGGGACGGGGTAGTTGTCTCCGATCGAGCTGTCCGCGAGCTCGTGTACGAAGGCGTCCTTGTCGAAGTCGAAGCGGTCGACCGCGTAGTGGACGCACTTGTTCAGCAGTTCGATGCCGGGGAGGCCGGGGTGCCGGCGGACGAAGGCGTCGAAACGCTCTCCCGCTCCGCGCATCTCCGGCATCCCGCCGAGGTCGTCGGCGGTCCACACCCGCCGGGACTCGGAGACGGCGAAGTAGCCGAGCGCGTAGAACGCTTCGCGCGGCCCCGTGGCGGTCCAGTTCGGGTTCCCGCGGCCCGCGTTGAGCATGTGGACCTGGGTTCTGTCCTTCTGTCCGGGCTGCTGGGCCTGTGCCTCCTTGGCGATCTGAATGAACTTGTCCTTGAGTTCGAACGGGGAGAGCTGTGCGAAGGACTGGATCTCTTCACGGGTGAAGCGGGTTCTGGGCACGGCGAGTCCTTACGTCGGTGGCCGAGGGTGACGAAGACGCCTTGGAACGGTGGCCGGGCCCGTGCCGCGGACCAGCCGTACCCGGTTCGTCCTCGATGACGACTCTCCGGTCGAGAACGCCGGTCATGGCGTCCGGCGGTCCCCTTCAGGCTCCGAGGATGCCGACGAGCAGAGGGCCGGTCAGCGGGAGCAGGAAGTTGGAGAGCGCGTAGGTGATGGTGTAGCCGAGCATGGGGACCGAACTCTGGGCGACCTGGGTGACCGAGGTGATGGCGGGTGTGGAGCACTGCTGGCCGGCGATGGCGCCGATGAGCAGCGGCGCCTCGATCTTCAGGAGCTTGCGTCCGACGATCAGGGAAACGGTCGCCGGCACGAGGACCATCGCGATGCCCGCGAAGGGAAGCAGGGCGCCGTACTCCTTCAGCAGTGGCCACGCCTGAGGGCCCGAGACCAGTCCCGTGCAGGCGATGAAGACCGCCAGACCCATGTCCTTGAGGGTGGTGGCGGCCTGCGGGGGGAAGGCGCCGAAGGTCTGGCTGCGGGAGCGGAACCAGCCGAACAGCAGACCCGAGACGAGGCATCCCCCGCCGGTCCCGAGAGACAGCGGCACATCGCCGAACGTCACCACGACCTGACCGAGGAGGGAGCCGGCCGTGATCCCGGCACCGAGGTAGACGAAGTCGGTGGTGTCGTTCTTCACGACTGATCCGATCTTGGCCACCAGGCGTCCGAGTCCGGACCGGGCGCCCACCAGGGTGAGTACGTCGCCGCGGCGCACCGTGGTCTCGGGTGTGGCGGGCAGCACCTGGTCGCCCCGCTGCACCTCGGTGACGTACACCCCGTTCCGGGCGAACTCCGGGTGTTCACGGTGGAGGGCGTCGAGGGTCTTCCCGGCCGCGGACTTGTCCGTGAGCGAGACCTGTGTCGTGCTGAGCGGTGTGTCCAGTCCGGGTACGGCGGGGGTCTCGGGCCCGATGACACGTGCCGCCTCGATGATGTTGGCGCGCCGTCCGACCGCCAGCACCAGATCAGAGAGGGTCAGCCGGAAGTCGGGGGGCGGTGGGGTGAGTACCCGGTTGCCCCGCTTGACCGCTTCGACGGTGACGCGCCGATCGAACCGCCGCTCGAGGTCGGACACCCGCGCGCCGTCCGCGAAGGTGACCAGGAAGGTCCGTCCGACCATGCCGGGCAGCGCTTCGCGCTGGTCCGACTCCAGTCCTCCCGTGCCCCCGCGCATCTTCTCCCACAGTTCGCGCGAGGCGTCCCGCAGGTCGATGCGAAGCATCATCGGGATGAGCTGGCTGGTGTAGATCACGATGGTGACGAGGCCGAACAGGTAGCAGACGGTGTAGGCCGTGGCGACGTGCCCCTGGTAGGTGTTGACCTGGTCGGCCGTCAGGTCCGGCAGCTTGCCGATGGCCTCGGTGGCGGTGCCGACGACCGCGGACTCGGTGGCCGCACCGGCCAGGATGCCGGATGCCGTGCCCACGTCCAGGTCGAACGCCTTCGCGAGCCCGAGGGCGATACCGACCACGCATACCAGCTCGATACCGCAGAGGGCGAAGAAGCGCAGGCTCCGCCGGTTGAGATTGTCGAAGAACTGCGGGCCCGCCATGTAGCCGAGCGCGAAGATGAAGATCGCGAAGAAGACGGTCTTCACGTCTTCGTCGACCTGGACCTTCGTCCAGGCGCCGATCAGCAGCGACACGATGAGAGTCCCGCAGATGCCGCCCAGCGTGATGGGGCCGACCCTCAGCTTCCCCACCAGATAGCCGGCTCCCAGACAGAAGAAGACCGCGAGCTCTGGATGATCTTTGATCACACCCACCAGATGTCACTCCGCATTGATTGCTAATAAAGAGGTAGCAATGACCGAAATGCGAAGTTAGCAGCTGGGTATGCCGTACGGCAGGTGACGCGGCGTTCGGGCTCACCTGCGACCGCACCGTCGGCCGCTGACAGTGGTGTTCCACTCTGCCGGCTCGGCGGTCGTCGCCGGCGGCGGACACCTGGGCATCACGTCAGCGCCGGCCCGCTCTGCCGCCACGCCCACCACGGTTTTCGGACGTCAACGGCTGGCGCCGGGGCGTGGTCCGTGTCGGCCGGCTCAGCCCGACAATCACGGCGTCGGCGCGTGCCAGGCACTGCGGCAACTCACAGGCGAGCAGGCCCACGACGGGGCCAACCCGCTCGGCGAGCAGGACCGGGAAGCTGCGCGACGTCATCGGTGCTGACGCACATGCCGCCGATCGCTCGCCCGGTTCAGAAGCCTCCGCGATGCAGGCGGCCCGCGTAGTGGGCCTCCAGCTTCGCGTTGCGTTCGAAACCGCCCGGGAGGTTGGCGGAGATGTAGACGGGAATGTCGTGGCCCTCGGCCAGGAGCAGGGCCACGCTCTCCGCCACCACCATCTGCGCCAGAGTGGTGGAGACGATCGTGGAGACCCCGCACAGGCTGCCCCCGCCAGGCAGAGGCAACAGCGCGTCGCCGGCGGGCGCGCAGTTGTCGAGCACCGCGTCGGCGAGGTCCGCGAGCCGCTTCCCGCTGGCGTGCAGGGCGGGGACGGCGCGGGTGTGCTCCATCGAGGTCAGGGCGACCAGCCGGTGCCCCTTCTCCTTCACCAAGTGCGCCATGTCGACGATGGAGTTGTTGACTCCCGAGTTCGAGATGATCACGAAGAGGTCCTGCGGGCGCGGGGTGCTCAGCTCGTACAGACGGGCGGCGAGACCCGGTCGGCGTTCGAGCAGTGGGTCGTCGAGCACCGCGCGGTTCTCGCCGCCGAGCAGTACGAGGTCGGTGAGGCCGATGCGGTTCGTCGGGATCAGGCCGCCCGCACGGCCGGAGATCTCCAGGGCGGTGGCCTGCGAGTGGCCGGTGCCGAAGGCGTGGATCACGCCGTCCGCTGCTACGCAGTCCGCGAACAGCCGGGCCGCCGCAGCCACCGCGTCCCTGTTCGCGGCGATCGCCCTGTCCAGCGATGTAAGTGCCTGGTCGGCGAAGATGCTCGCACTGATCTGCGAGTCGGCCATCGAGTGCTCACTCTCATCGCGTGGTTCATTGAACCAAGATCTTTGAAGGTAACTGAAACAATGAATCAGATGAGACGGTGCGTCAAGAGGCCCGCCAGCGCCACCGCACCCACGCCGCCGTCCCGAACTGCCACCATGCGCAGGCCCATTGGCGCCACCCGCGCCTCCAGACGGTCGGCCAGCGGCCCGCCCGGCGCGATCAGGCCCCCTGTGGCCACCAGCAGTTCGCCGTGCCCGGCATCCAGCGCCGCCAGCTTGTCGGCCAGTTCGTCGGCCGCCCGGTCGAGCAGCGCGAGTGCCGACGGATCTCCCTCCTCCCCGGCCCCGACCACCAGTGGGCACAGGCCGGCCAGGGCGGCCGGAGGACGGGAGTACGCCCAGTCGGCGATGACGTCCCTGAGCTGCCGGGCATCGACAGCCGGCGGCCCGTCGGCGCGGCGCCACCCGGGCGCGATGCGTTCCAGGACACGCTCCACCAGCAATCCCCGCGGCCCGCGCCCGTCGACGGCCCGCAGCGCGGTCCTCAGCGCCTCGCGGCCGAGCCAGAACCCGCTGCCCTCGTCGCCCAGCAGCCAGCCGTGCCCGTCCACGAGGCGCACCTCACGGCGGCCGCTGATCCGCCCCGCGGTCGCGCCGGTGCCCGCGATCAGGACGAGGCCGTCCGACGGCACGCCCGGGCCCGAGGCGAACGCGACCTCGGCGTCTCCGTAGACCTCCATCGCAACGGCCTCCAGGCCGAGCGCCTCCAGTGCTCGCGTGAGACAGGCGGCCGCGTTCTCCCGCCCGCGCCCGTGGCCGCCGCCGGCGAACCCGGCCGCCACCGCCGCCGTCCTGCCGCGCACCTCGGCCGGCATGGCGGCGGTCAGTGCCTGCTTCAGATGCCGTACGAGAGCGTCGGGCCGCACCCCGAGCGCGTTGCCCGGGCCGCTGTCGCCCGTGCCGATCAAGCGGCCCGCCGCGTCCGCACAGTAGGCGCGTGTACGCGTGCCGCCGGCGTCGATCCCGATGAGCAAAGGCTGTGCCGCCGGGAGCTGCGGGAGCTGTTCGCGTGGGGACATATCCTGTTCCAATGATTCATCGACCACGCTTCATGGTGGTTGTTAGAATCGGCGCCTGGCAAGACCTGAGCGCAGCGCCGTGCGCCCCGGTACGAATCGAGTCGAGGCCGCCGTGATCACCACCCTGATCCAGTCCGAACTGCCCAGGCTGACCGCGTCGTTGCGCAAGGTCGGCGAGCACGTGCTCGCCGACCCCGCTGCCCTGGCCCAGACGTCCGCGGCGGACCTCGGGCGCCGTACGGGCACCTCGCAGGCGACGGTCACCCGGTTCTGCCAGGCACTCGGGCTCGACTCCTACCAGTCCCTGCTGCTCGAACTGGCCAAGGAGCAGGGTCAGTTCGCCCAGGAGCAGTTCATCCAGGGGCAGTCCGCCCAGGGGCGGCCGCTCGGACCCGACATCGGCCCCGACGACACCCTTGACCAGGTCATCGACGTCATCGCCCACGCGGACCTCCAGGCGCTGCGCGCCACCGTCGAGCGCCTGGACCGTGACGCCCTGGAGCGGGCGGCGCAGGCGCTGGTGAAGGCGCGGCGCATCGATGTCTACGGCGTGGGCCAGTCCGGCATCCTCGCCCGCGAAGCCGAGGCCCGGCTCTTCGGGATCGGCTGCCAGGCCAGGGACTGGACCGAAGTGCACGCGGCGGAGACCTCGGCCTCTCTGCTCACCCCGGCCGACGCCGCCCTCGCGCTCTCGCACTCCGGCAGCACCCGCGAGATGCTCGGCCCGCTGCGCCTTGCCGCCGAGCGCGGGGCCACCACCATCGCCATCACCTCGGACCCCCGCTCCCCCGCAGCCCGGGCCGCTTCCATCCACCTGACCTCGACCTCGGGCGAGACCAGCTTCCGGCACGGCGGCTTCGGCACCCGCCACTCGGTCCTGCTGATCATCGACTGCCTGTACGCGCGCGTGGCGCAGCTCTCGTACGACCGTGCCACCGCGTCGATCGCGCTCACGGCCCACATCCCCGGGGAGCACGCGGCACGGCCAGGGCGCCGCGCCTGAGGCGGGCTGTTGCCCATCGCCACTTGAAGACGCAGGTCAGAGCCGCACCGCGATCATCGATTGCCCGCCACGCCGACCTTGCGGACCTCATGCGCGCGGACGACGTGGAGCAGCATCGTCGTGTCGGAGCGTGCCCCGCTGATGTGGGCGTCGTAGTTGCTGTTCGCTCCGGCCGCGGGTGTTGGAGCCGAGTACGAGAATGGCCTCGCCGACGGTGCGGCGGGTGCGAGCCGGGAGTCGATGCCGGTGGTGGCGAGGTTGCCGTCGAGTTGGCGGTAGGCCGCACATCCGCCGAGGCGGCGGTCCCGCAGAGCAGGCCCGCGAGGCACCACTGGTCGGGGCGGCGGCCCACCGAGTGGGGTGGGCCGCCTCCGGCGTGGTGTGATGCGGGCCGCGTTGTTCAGACCTGGTAGCGGTCGGCGGCGAAGAGGCGGAGGTTGTCGGCGATCCAGTCGGAGGTGCGTCGCAGTCCTTCGTCGAGTGAGACCTGCGGTTCCCAGCCGGCCCAGTCGCGGGCGCGGGAGTTGTCGGAGAGCAGCCGCTGCACCTCGCTGCCGGCGGGACGCAGCCGGGACCGGTCCACGACGATCTCCGCGTGGCGACCCGAGGCGTTGACGAGTGCCTTGGCGAGATCGCCGACGGAGATCTCCTGCCCGGTGCCGAGATTGACGCTGTGGCCGAGGGCACGGTCGCAGGCGGCCAGGGCCAGGAAACCGCGGGCGGTGTCGGTGACGTAGGTGAAGTCACGGGTGGGGGTGAGCGAGCCGAGCTTGATCTGCTGTGCACCGGCGTGCAGTTGGGCGAGGATGGTGGGAATAACCGCGCGGGCGGACTGCCGGGGGCCGTATGTGTTGAACGGACGCACCACCGTCACGGGAAGCTCGAAGGCGTGCCACTGGGACAGCGCCATCATGTCCGCGCCGATCTTTGAGGCGGAGTACGGGGACTGCGGCTGCAGCGGATGATCCTCGCCGATCGGGGCGGTGCGCGCGGTGCCGTAGACCTCGCTGGTGGAGGTGTGCACCAGTCGGCGCACCTGGTGGCGGCGGCATGCCTCGGCCACGTTCTCGGTGCCCACGACGTTGGTCTGCACGTAGGCGCCCGGGGAGTCGTAGCTGTAGGGGATGCCGATGAGCGCGGCGAGGTGGAAGACGGTGTCGCACCCCTCGACGGCGTCCATGACGCGCCCGGCGTCCCGGACGTCACCGGCGATCACCTCGACGGGGCTGTGCGGGTCGGCGAGGGCGGCGGCCAGGTTGCCCTTGTCGCCGTATGGCTTGTCGTCGACGTGACCCCTGTCACCATCCACAGCCGCGACTGACGGGTTCCCATATCCGGACTTACGGGGCAGCAAGCCGAGAGTCTCGTGGTCAGCAGTTTTCGGAAGTGACGGCTGGAGCTTGTTCAGCAAGACCTTGGCGCCCTAGGATTCCGAACCCGGCGCGGTGGCGTACAGCGGACCGGAAAGCGGGGAACTGTGGTGCTCGTTTTCGACCACCGGCTGTTCGAGCTGGTACAGAAGCTGGTGAAGCGGCCGGCCAAGGGGGAGTTACCCGAAGAAGTACCGGACCGGGACGGCATTCCGGTGATCGAATTCCTCGGTGATCACCATGCCGAACTCGCCGTGCAGTTGGAGCAAGCAGCGCACGGCGCCCAGCCACGATCGGTGCCGCATCAGCGTATCGACATGGACGCGCTGTGGGCGGAGGTCATTGAGGAGCGCGGCACAGCCGACGGCGCGACCTACCTGACGCCCGAGTGGCAGCAGGCCGAGTTGTGCCGCCGCACCCTGGTGAAGCTGGCCAAGGAGTTCTCCTCGGACCGCTACGGAGAGGATCAGCGCGTCCGATTCCGGCGCTTCGGCATGGTCAACTGGCTGCTGCAGACCACCGACTCCGATCAGGAACCGGACGGCCAGCAGGGCGAGGTCGTGAAGCAGCGGCTACGGGACCGGGAGTTGGCGCGCAGGCGGCTGTTCAGGCTGATGCACAACCCGAGCACCGAGGCCGCTCTCACCGGCCAGGTTCGCTGGTGGGCCCAGCTTTTCGTGCTGGTTCTGCTGCCGCTCATCTGGTTCCGGCTCTGGCGCTTCGTGGGTCAGGAGTACCGCTGGCTGTTGAAGCAGCCCTATATGGCCCCCGCCGACCCGGGGACGTTCGTGGGGTTCGCGCTCCGGCTCACGCAGCCGCGCTGGGGACGTGAAGACCCCGAACAGCTCAGCAAGCTGATGGTCAATGCCTTTCTCGAAGATCTGCGGGTCGCCTATCGACGAGCACGCTGGCGTCGGCTCAAGGTAGGGGCACACCGACGAACGGCCTATTGCACGGCCCTGCTGCAGGGCACCGGTCACAGGAACAGAGGACGCGATCTCGCACACCTGATCGCCGCCGTACGCAATGACACCGGCGCGTTCGACCCCTTGCTGCTCATCGTGAGCCGCCACGAGAGGGCGATGGAACCCATCCGGGTCCGCAACGTTTCCGACAATCCACAGCCGTACAACGCCTGGCGCGTGCGTCTGAACGATGCCGGACGCGATCGGCAACCCGATTTCTGGTACTTGCCCATACGGATCCCAGCGCCGTTCCCTGAGGGTGACGAGGACCACCAACTGCAGACCGAGCGCACCGCGCAGGCCGCCGACTGGGCGCTGACCCACCCTCCGCTATGGACCAGCCGGAAGCTGCGAGGCATGGCTGTCGCACTCGTCGCGGCGGCCACTGTGGCGGTGGTCACCGAGCGCGTCGTCGACCACCGCGCCGATGAGGCGTCGTGGAAGCAGCAGCACTGCGGACTGAGCGAAGACGACCCGGACGCGGACACCGTGTGGCGTGAGGAGGACACGGACGAATGTGTCGGTGTCGCCCCGAACGGTTTCGCCTTCGGATCCGAGGACGAGCGCGTCCAGGCGACACTGAAGGTGATCGCGAAGCAGAACGAAGAAGCCGACCGTATCCATGAGCAGGCGCCGAAACGGCCCGTCATCACTCTCGTCCATCTGTCCGCGCTGCTCAGCGCGCCCAGCGGGGATCCGGACAGTGCGCTGGTGTATGCCCGTGAGCAGTTGCAGGGCGCGGCCAGTGCACAGCGCCGGCAGCTCGACGTCTCCCGCGACACGGCCCCCGTGGTGCGCATCTTCCCGGCCAGCGCCGGCTCCGGGATGCGATTCGGGGGCAAAGTGGCCAAGCAGATCGGCAAGTTGACAGAGGAAGACCCCACCATCGTCGGCGTCACCGGCCTGGACCAGAGCCGGAAGGACACCATCACGACGATCAACGAGCTGACCCGGGCCGGCCTGCCGATGATCGCCACCACGCTGTCCGCGGACAGTCTGCCCAGTCACTCCTCGCTGTATCTACAGGTGTCCCCGCAAAACCGGCGCGAGGCCGACGTCGCGGCCGCCTACGCGGATCGCCTGGCCGACCGGCGAGAGCTGAAGGAACGCAGCGTACGCATCGTGTACTCACTCGACCCGAGCGACGAATACAGCGCCAATCTGCGCGAAGACGCGGTCAGATCCTTCGACAGCGCCGGGTTCCGAGTGACCGAACAGGGTTACGTACCGTCGCCTGCTCCCGAGGGCCTGCCCGGAGGTGCCTCCCCCGGCGAACTCGGCAAGAAGGCGTGCGGATACGGCGGGCTTGTCTTCTTCGCGGGACGCACCGAGGACTTCATGACGGTACTCGAAGCCACCAACGCCCGCTGCGGAAGGACCCCGCCCACCTTCCTCGGAGGCGACGATGTCGCTCGGCTCGGCGCGGATCCCGAGCGGCGGAGCGGGCTCGCCCGAGTACCCTATGAATTCCTCGACTTCACGGTCGGCTCCGCCAACTGCGACGGGGGCAGCGACCTCTACACGACGATGAAGAAGCTGTTCCCCGAGGAGTGCAAGAGCGCCCCCGACACCTCACTGGACGGACATGCGGCGCTCGCCTTCGATTCCGTGAACCTCTATCTCACGGCTGTCGCCCATCTCCAGGACACCGCGCCCGGTGCGCCACTGAAGCCCGCCGCCGTCTGGCACGGCCTGAGCGGCATCCACGGCGAGGACGCGCTCGACGGGGAGAGCGGCAAGATCGACTTCGGCGGGGTGGTGGACCAGCAGGTCCCCCTCGACAAGCTCATCTCGATCCAGCGTGTGGAGGGCGGCCAACGCCCCCGGCAGATGGGCTTCTGCGGCCTCCTGGGCGACGAGGCCCAGGCTGCGTGGTGTCCACCTTCCCAGTTACGCCGCCGCTGATCCCGCGCCACGATCCGGTGCACACCACCGTGACGACGACCCCTGAACCGATGCCTCCTGGCCTGCCCCTCCATCGGACCTCGGGCGGGGCCGGGATCCGGTCACCAGCGGGTCAGTACCAGTTCGATGGCGAAGCCGGGGCCCATGGCGGAGATCAGGCCGGGTGCGCCGGTGGGTGGTGGGGATTGCATCGCCTCGTGAAGGACGTGCAGCACGGCGGAGGAGGAGAGGTTGCCCTTGGCTGCCAGGGAGTTGCGTGTCACGTCCAGTGCCTGCGAGGGCAAGCCCATGGACTCCTCCAAGGCGGCCATGACCTTGGGGCCGCCGGCGTGGACTATCCAGGTGACGATCTCGTCGGGTGTGAGCCCATGGCGGCCGAGCAATTCGTAGACGGCCTTGGGCAGGTGTTCGGCGGTGAGGGCGGGCACTTCGGGGGCGAGCAGGATACGTAGGCCGTGGGATCCGATGTCCCAGCCCAGGACCTCCTCGGTGCCCGGCACCAGATAACTCAGACTGTCGACGAGTTCGGGGCCGGGCAGGCCCTGGGCGCGCTTCGCTCCCATACCGACCACGGCGGCCGCGCCGTCACCGAAGAGGCTGCCGGCGACGATGTTGGCCATCGAGGTGTCCTGGATCTGGTAGGCCAGCGAGCACAGTTCGACCGAGAGCAGTACCGCGATGTGGTCGGGGTGGCCGAGCAGGTACTCGCGCAGGCTTCGATCGCAACGGCGTCGATCGGAACCAGGGGCGATCTTCAGTGAGGCAGTGGCGACTCTTACGGGGGGAGGTCCTGGTCGGTGAACTCCATGAGTACGGGATCGACCAGCCGTCCTTCCTGGCGCACTTCAGTCCGGGGCCAGGGTGGGAGAGTGTCAGGGGCCTCTTTGAGGCCTGGGCATCTCTCAGCGGCCCTGACCCAGACGGGACTCGAACTCTTGCAGCCGTGAAGCCTTTGCGAGATCTGGACTTGACCTTGGCGTCAGGTAACGAGCAGGTTCTGCCGGAGGTCTTCAAGAACTGCTCGCTGCGCATCGACGGGCTGGAAGCCCGCCTCCGCTACTGATCCACCGCTGCCTGAATTCGCGGCAGTGACCCGGGAAAGGACGCCGATCACTCACGCCCCCACCCGGTCAGCGAGCATTGAGCAATTACGTCCGCGCCTCGCCGTCAGTACATGATGCCGACCGGCCGACCGTGTAGGGGCACAACTGCCCGAGCTGAGTGGGGACGTGACCACCCTGGTCGAGGCCGGGCGCATGGGCCATGGTCGGTGGCCAGGAGGGCATGGTCACCGACATCGGGCTGGACCTCGCCACGCCTGCGGGGTCCGCCTCGTGACGGGCGGCAGGATCTGGCTCACACCGAGGCGCGGGCGACGAACTCGGCCTCGACGTGGACCGTCCTGTGGACCGTGCGGCCGTCGAGGCGTTCGGTGAGGAGGCGGGCGGCCACCCGGCCGACCTCCGCCGCCGGGTAGCGGATGGTGGTCAGCCGGGGACGGACCAGGGACGCGAAGGAGGCGTCGTCGTGGCCGATCAGGGCGACGTCGCCGGGTACGTCGATGCCGAGTTCGTGGGCCTTGTCCAAGGCGCCGACGGCGATCACGTCGTTGCCGCAGAACACCGCGTCGGGGCGGTGGCGGCGGTTCATCAGCTCGCCGAAGCCCGCCGCGCCGGCCTCCCGGGTGTGCTCGCCCCGGATCACCAGCTCGTGCGGCAGCGACATGCCGAACCGCGGGGCCAGTGCGCGCAGGTGCTTCAGACGAGGATCCCCGCCGGTGGCGTCCCGGGGTCCCGCGATCATGGCGATGCGGCGGCGCTGCGCCGCGGCCACCCGCTCCAGCGCCCGCCGGGTCGCCACGCGCGCGTCGGGCGTGACGAGATCGATCGGGCCGAAGGACACGTCGGCGCTGACGACCACAGGCATACCTGCGTCGACGAGCGGCTTGAAGTCCTCCGGCTTGAGCCGGAACGGGGTGATGACGACCCCGGCGAACCGCTGCTGGACCGCTTCGGCGAGCAGGGCCCGTTCCTCGTCCCGGCGCGCGCGGGTACTGCAGACGACGACGTGCAGCCCGAGACCGCGCAGTTCCTCCTGCAGGGACGCCGCGAGCTGCGCGAAGAAGGGGTTGGCGATGTCCGGCACGATCAGTGCCACCAGACTCGACCGTCCGGTGCGCAGACTGCGTGCCGTGACGTTGACGGTGAACGACAGTTCCTCGATCGCGGCCTCCACCGCGGCCCGGGTCTCCGGCGCCACCGGACGCTTGCCGGAGAGCACATAGGAGACCGTGGCCGACGAGACGCCTGCCGCCCGGGCGACATCGGCCATCGTGACCCGCTCTCGCACCACTCACGCTCCCTTCGACGGTCACCCTACTTCACCTGCGACGAGGCCGAGAAAGCGCTCTCTCGAACAGGGGCCCGACCTACGCCGCCGGCTCCGGCCGCGCGGCGCTCACGACCCGGCGCAGCCGGACCAGCGCGCTGGCGCAGTCGCCCGGTGGCAGCTCGGGCAGCGGGAGGCCGAAGGCCATCAGCGTCGCCCCCGACCACTCGCGTCCGGTGTCCTCGTCGCGGTAGCGGGCCCCTGGCTCCAGGCCGCGCAGGCGCAGCGGCGGCTGCGGGGGGCCGTACGCGGTGCTGGGCCGCCAGATCAGGACGACCGTCCGGTCGTCTTCGACGTACTGCACGGCCGTCAAGAGCCCGTCCTCGGGTGACAGGAGGCGGAACTGCTCTCCCCGCTGGATCACGGGACGGATCTCCTTGTATGTCCGGACGAGTTCCGCGGCTTCGGCGAGTTCGGCGTCCGTCCAGCGGGTCAGGTCCCCTCCGAGGCCGAGGACTCCGGCCATGGCGCTGTGGAAGCGGAACCGCAGCGGCACCACCCGTCCGGTCAACGGGTTGGGGCTGTCGGTCACCCAGGCGGACATCACACGCGCCGGATAGAGCTGGCTGAAGCCGTGCTGGATGCGCAGGCGGTCCACGGCGTCGGTGTTGTCGGACGTCCACACCTGGTCGGTGCGGTGCAGGATGCCCACGTCGACGCGTCCGCCGCCGCCCGCGCAGGCCTCGATGCGCAGCCGGGGGAACTCCGCCCGCAGCTGGTCCAGCACCCGGTACAGCCCTCTGGCGTGCTCGATGTGCACGCGTCTGGCGTCGGGACCGCCGGCGTGGCGGCCCGCTTCGGTGAACGACCGGTTGAAGTCCCACTTGAGGAAGTCGACCGCGTTCTCGGTCACCAGTCGGCGCAGCCGTCCCAGGGCCCAGTCGGTCACCTCGGACCGGGAGAAGTCCAGCACCATCTGGTGGCGCAGCTCGGTGGTCGTGCGGTCGGGCAGGTGCAGGACCCAGTCGGGGTGGGCGCGGTACAGGTCGCTGTCGGCGTTGACCATTTCGGGCTCGACCCAGAGACCGAAGGCCATGCCGAGGCGGTGCACCTCGTCGGAGAGCGGACGCAGCCCGCGCGGGAACCGCTCCGGGTGGGGTGTCCAGTCGCCGAGTCCCGCGCGGTCGTCCTCACGGCCGCGGAACCAGCCGTCGTCGAGCACGAACAGCTCCGCGCCGACGGCGGCGGCACGGCGGGCAAGGGCGATCTGGTTCTCCTCGCTCACCTCGAACCACGTGGCCTCCCAGGAGTTGTAGAGAACCGGCCGCAGTTCCTGCGCGTGCGGCAGGACGTGCGCGCGCAGGTGGCGGTGGAAGGAACGGCTCGCGCCGCCGAAGCCGTCGCTGCTGTACAGGGCCGGGCTGACGGGGGTGCGGTGCCGGCCACCGGGTCTCAGGTTCAGTTCGGCACCCTCGTGTCCCTCGCCGACGAGTACGCCGGTCCGGCCGGCGGCCGTGCGCTGGGCGCTGATGCGCCAGCTGCCGCTCGACGCGAGCGCGACGACCCAGACCTCACCGTGCTCCTCGCCGGTGTCCCGGGGGTCGAGGGCGATCCAGGGGCTGGCGTGATGTCCGGTGTGGCCGCGCCTGCTGCCGAGCGTCGTCTCGCCGAACGGCAGCCCCGACCGCTGGAGGCGGCCCTCGGCGGACCATTCCCCGTGGACGGCGCTCAGCCGCCAGTCGGGTCGCTGCGGGAGCGGCCAGTGGGCGCAGGCGTACCGGGACAGCAGGACGTCCCCGTCCTCCGGCGTTCCCGTATGCGCGATCTCCGTCCACCGCTCCACCACGTCGCCGTCCGACGGGACGCGGTAGTGCAGCTGCCAGGCCAGCGGCCGGGTGCGGTCCCGCAGGTGGACGGCCACGTGGTCGTCCCCGAGCAGGACCACGTCCTGGACCCTCGGTTCCACTGGACTGCTGCCGTCGGCGAAGCGCACCTCGAGGGCGGGCGCGCCGAAGCGGGCGCCGCCGTCGACCGGGTACTCCTCGGTGCCGTCCCAGGGGCCGGCGAAGCTGTTGTCGTTCTCGCTCCACAGGGGCAGCGCGACCGCGTCGGCGAGCGGGACGGGGGCGCCCCAGTGGACGTGCCGCACCGTGCCCGCGGCACGGTCCACTCGGAAGACGTAGGCGCTCCGAGCGGTGCGCAGCAGCACGGTGCCGCTGTCCTCGTCGATCCGCACTCGGCGACGTGGCGCGGTGGGCGACGACGGGAGCGCGGGCTCCGGAAGTGTGTTCACGTGACCGATCCTCGTACTTTCCAACAGATGTGGCGGGTACGTCAGTACAGCGGAGAGGAAGGGTCCTCGCGGACGACGGCCACTCCCCCGGGCGGCACCACGGCCCGCCCGTCGGTCACCTCGGTGCCGGCGAGGCCCGCTCCCGCCACGGACACGGTGACGGTCTCCTCCGTGTGATTGACCAGGAACAGATAGGAGTGCCGGTCTCCCACGCGGCGCACCGCCTCCAGCCCGGGCGGCGCCTCGACGACGGGGGTGATCCCCGCTTGCCGGCACACCGTGCGGAGCAGCTCACGCAGCGCCGGTACGGGCAGCCGGCCGGCCGCGTACCAGGCGGTGCCGTCGCCGAAACCGTGCCGGGTGACCGCCGGGCCACCGCGGGCGGGACCGCCGTCGGCCGTGTCCGCGTAGCGCGACACCGTGGTGCAGCCCCGGGGCTCGACGCGTTCCGTCCACTGCTCGACCGCCGTTCCGTCGGCGAGCCGGGCGTGCTCGCCCGTCCGCAGGGGCAGGAACTCGTCCACGACGAGCCCGAGCACATCCCGCAGGGCCCCCGGGTGACCACCCGGCCGCACCCGGTCGCAGTCGTCGACGAGCCCGCTGAAGCAGCCGACGGCGAGCCGGCCGCCGCGGTGGACGTACTGGGTGAGGTTGTCGGCGTCGTCGTCGGACAGCAGGTACAGATTGGGGGCGACGACGGCCCGGTAGGGCGTGAGGTCGGCGCCGGGTGGTACGAGGTCGCAGGTGATGTTCATGGTCCACAGCGCCTCGTACCAGTCGCGGACCGCGTCCAGGTAGCTGAAGGCGGAGGACGGTCGGGCCTGCAGTTCCAGGGCCCACCAGTTGTGCCAGTCGAACAGCACGGCCACGTCGCCGTGCACCCGGGTGCCGGTGACCTCCTTCAGCGAGGCCAGCTCCGCGCCCAGGGCACTGACCTCCTTCCAGATACGCCCGTCGGTCCCGCCGTGCGGGAGCATCGCGGAGTGCCACTTCTCGGCGCCGGCGCGGGACTGCCGCCACTGGAAGAACATCAGCCCGTCCGCGCCACGGGCGAGATGGGTCAGGCTGTTGCGGCGTGTCTCGCCGGGCTTCTTGGCCACGTTGACGGGCTGCCAGTTGACCGCGGAGGTCGAGTGCTCCATGAGCACCCAGGGGCGGCCTCCCGCCATGCCGCGGGCGAGGTCCGCGTTGAGCGCCAGGTCGATGTGGCCGTCGGGGTCGGCGGCCGGCAGGTAGTGGTCGACGGCGACGAGGTCGCTCTGGGCCGCGAAGGCGTAGCCGTCGACCTTCTTCTCCAGGGTGCCCATCACGTTGGTGGTGATCGGCACGTCGGGGCTGATCCGCCGCAGCAGGGCGGTCTCGGTGATGTGCCGGGTGAGCAGCGCGTCGGAGGAGAAGCGGCGGTAGTCGAGTTCCTGACCGGGGTTGCGGAAGGCGGTGGTGTCGCGGGGCGGGTCGATCTCGGCCCAGTCGCCGTAGCGCTGGCTCCAGAAGTCGGTGCCCCAGGCGTCGTTGAGCGCGTCAGGGGTCTTGTACCGCTCCTGCAGCCAGGCGCGGAAGGCCTCGGCGCTGGTGTCGCAGTAGCACAGGGCGTTGTGGTTCCCCCACTCGTTGTGGACGTGCCACAGGGCGAGGGCGGGGTGGTCGCCGTAGCGGGTGGCGAGTTCCGTGACGAGCGCGTCAGCCGCCTCGGCGTAGGCGGGGCTGCTGGGGCAGAAGACCTGCCTGCTGCCGTGGACGAGACGGGTGCCGGAGGCGGTGACCGGACGGGCGTCGGGGTGCCGGCGGGTGAACCACGGGGGTGGTGCGGCGGTGGGGGTGGCGAGGTCGACGGCGATGCCGTGGGCGTGCAGCAGGTCCAGGACCTCGTCGTGCAGGCTCCAGTCGTACGTGCTGGGCCGGGGCTGGATGCGGGACCAGGAGAAGACGCCGACGGTGACGAGGTTGACCCCCGCCTCGCGCATCAGGCGGACGTCCTCGCGCCAGACCTCGCGCGGCCACTGCTCCGGGTTGTAGTCGCCACCGTAGGCGATCCCACCGAGTCGGCGGGTCACGTCGGCCAGGGGGTGGTTCACGATTTCACGGCTCCAGCGGCGAGTCCGGCGCGCCAGTAGCGCTGCAGGAGGAGGAAGGTCAGCACGATCGGCACGACCGAGACCAGGGCTCCGACGATGGTGAGGGTCTGCAGTTCGGGCAGGCGGCTGGTCTGCGACTGCCAGGTGAACAGGCCCAGGGTGACGGGGTAGAGCTTCTCGTCCTGCAGCATGATCAGCGGCAGCAGGAAGTTGTTCCAGATGACGACGAACTGGAACAGGAAGACGGTCACCAGCGCCGGGGCCATCAGGCGCAGCGCGATGGTGCGGAAGATGCGGAACTCGCTCGCGCCGTCCATACGGGCGGCCTCCATCACCTCGTCCGGAACGGACGCGGCGGCGAAGATGCGGGAGAGGTACACGCCGAACGGACTGACGACGCTGGGCAGGAAGACCGACCAGAACGTGTTGGTGGCGTCGAACTCGGCGAACATCAGGAACAGCGGCAGGGCGAGCGCCGTGGCCGGGACGAGGACGCCGCCGAGGACGACGGAGAAGACCGCTTCGCGTCCGCGGAAGGTGTACTTGGCGAGCGCGTACCCGGCCGCCGCGGCCAGCAGGGTGGCGACGGCCGCCCCGGCTCCCGCGTACAGCAGGCTGTTGAGCAGCCAGCGGGCGTAGACGCCGTCCTGCTGGGCGAACAGCGCGGACAGGTTGTCACCGAAGTGCCAGTCGGCGGTGAGGAATCCGGGCGTGGTGACCAGGTCGCTCTGGCTCTTGGTCGACGAGACGAGCAGCCAGTAGACCGGCAGCAGCATGTAGCAGGCGACCGCGACCATGAAGGTGACGGTGAGGACGGTGGGCAGGCCGGTGCGTGGCCGCCGCCGGCCCGTGCCGGCGGCGGGGGCGTGGGCGCCCTCGGTGCGGGTGAGGAAGCTCATCCCTGCCTCCTGGAGGTGAAGCGCAGGAACGCGAACGACAGGACGAACGTGACGAGCGCGAGGACGACGGACAGGGCGGCGGCCTCGCTGTAACTGTCGCCGGAGGCGAGCGAGTACGCCGCGATGTTGGGGGTGTACGTGCTGGTCACGGTGGTGGAGATGGACCGGAAGACCTGCGGCTCGGTGAACAGCTGGAAGGTGCCGATGATGGAGAAGACGCCGGTGAGGATCAGGGCCGGACGGATGATCGGGATCTTGATGCGCAGGGCGATGGTCCAGCCGCTCGCGCCGTCGACCCGGGCCGCCTCGCCGATGTCCGGGGGCACGGCCTGCAGGGCGGCGTAGATGATCAGCATGTTGTAGCCGGTGTACGTCCAGGTGACGACGTTGGCGATGGACCACAGGATGGCGTCGGGGCCGAGCAGGTCGACGTGCGCACCGGCCGACCTCAGCAGGTCCACCACGGGCGACAGCCGCGGGTCGTACAGGAACGCCCACATCAGGGCGGCGACGACGCCGGGGATGCCGTACGGCACGAAGTAGACGAGCCGGAAGAACCGCTTGGCGCGCGCGACCGCGGAGTCCAGCAGCAGCGCGAGCACCAGGGACAGCAGCAGCATCACGGGGATCTGCACGAGGGCGAAGCCGAGGACGCGCAGCAGGCTCTCGGCGAAGTAGTCCTCCCCCAGGACCCTGCCGTACTGCTCGAACCCGGCGAAGACCGTCTCGGTGCGGCCGAAGGTGCCGCCGGTGCGTTCGGTCTTGTGCAGGCTCTGCCAGAAGGCGTAGCCGACGGGGACGAGGGTGAACAGGACGAAAGGGATGAAGAAGGGAGCCAGAAAGGCGTAGGGGGCGAGAGTCCGGCGCGGCCGACGGGGAGGCGAGGAGGGCATGGGTCACTCGGCCACGTCGAGCGACTGCTTGCGCAGGGACTCGGCGCTCTGTTCGCCGGTGTTCTTCAGCACGTCGCCGAGGGTGTTCTCGCCGGCGATGGCGTTCGCCGTGCCATCGCTGAGGAAGCGGTAGGTGTCCGTCATGGTCGGGCCCCAGGTGAAGTCGGTGTCCACCTTGGCGGAGGCCTGGGCGAATATGTCGAAGATCTTCTGCTTGCCGTAGAAGTCGACCGGCTGCTGGAGTGCGGGCAGCTCCAGCCCGTCCTTGGCGGCCGGGTAGAGGCCGCCCTCGCGGTTGAGGATCTCCAGCGCCTCGGGGTCGGTGTTCAGCCACAGGGCGAACTCGGCGGCCTCGGCGGGGTGCTTGGTACCGGCCATCACCGTGGTGGTGGAGCCGCCCCAGTTGCCCGCCTGTTCCTGCCCCTCCTCCCACTGCGGCATCGGCGCGACCGCCCACTTGCCGTTCGTCGACTTGGCGTTGTCGCGGATGGTGCTGTACCCCCAGGCGGCGCTGATCCAGGTGACCACCTCGCCGGAGTTCCACGCCTTGTACAGCGCCGGGGAGAAGCCCTGCAGGTCGGTGGCGACGAGCTTGGCGTCGATCAGCTTCTGCCAGTAGTCGGCGACCTGCCGGCTCTCGGGCCGGTCGACGGTGACCTTCCAGGTGTCGCCGTCACGCTCGAACATGGTGGCCTTGTTCTGCCACAGCAGGCCGGTGAACCAGTTGGGGTCCGTCTGGGAGAAGTGGGTGATGTACTTTCCCTCCTCCTTGATCGTGCGGGCCTGCTCCGCGTACTCCTCCCAGGTGGTGGGGGGCTTGAGGCCGAGCTTGTCGTAGACGTCCTTGCGGTAGAACAAGGCCATGGGGCCGGTGTCCTGGGGAACGGCCCAGACGCCGTCCTTGCCGTCGGCGCCGAACTCCACCTGCGACCAGGTCCAGTCGACGAACTGGCTCTCCGCCTCCTTGACGCCGGCGCAGGAGGAGATGTCCGTCAGGCCCTCCTTGAGCCGGAAGCTCGCCAGGGAGTCGTACTCGACCTGGCCGAGGTCCGGGGCTTTGCCGGCCTTCAGGGCGTTGGACATGTTCTGGTAGGTGCCGACGTTGCCCGAGGGGGTCGTTTTCAGCTTGACCTGGATGTCGGGGTTCTCCTCGTTCCAGACGTCGACGGCCTTCTGCATGCCCGGGACCCAGGACCAGTAGTCGAGCGTGACTTGGCCCGAGGCCGGCGTGCAGGAGGTCTCGCCCCCGCCGTCGGCCTTGTCGCCACCGTCGCCTCCGCCGCAGGCGGTGAGCGCGGTCAGGGCCAGTACCGTTCCACCGATCACGCAGCGTCTGGCCAGGGATGTGCGATCACGCTTGGTCATGGGTTGCTCCTTGCACCGGGGTCCGCTCCGTCGCGGCAGTGGGCAAACGAGATCTCAAGAATCGACCAGAGTCAATACCTCGGGATCAACTCATGGGCCACGAAGCCTCTTTGTTACCCGTCGGAAGCGTTGATCCGCGCAACTGGTTAGGCGTTGACCTGCGGTTTCTCGATCTGACCGTGAAATGCACGCATCCATATCGCCTTGCGGAATCGATTACGCTACGGTGCTCGTGGAGCACGCATGATCCTCTCTCGTGGCGCCCTGATCGGCTGTCCGCCCTCACTCCAGTGGCTGGTCAGGGCTCCGGCGGAGCGAAATGCGGGTGCGAATGAGCCGGTTCGCACTCATATACTTGTGCGGGCTCATGGAGGGGGAGGCGGAGACAGTGAAGCTTGCTGAGGCACTGGCGGAACGTGCGGAGGCGACGCGCCGGGTGGAACAGCTCCGAGCACGCGTCGTCGACAGTGCGCGGTATCAGGAAGGGGAGACACCCGCCGAGGATGCGGCTCAGCTGTTGGCTGAGGCCGGTGAGGTGCTGGACGCCCTGGAAACGTTGATCAGGCGGATCAACCGCACCAACGCCACCGTGGAGATGGGTCCGGACGGCACGCTCACCGATGCCCTTGCACGCCGGGACGTCCTGCGGCTGCGTCACTCTGTGGTCACCGCGGCGGCGGACGCGGCGGCGGGCAAGGGCGAGCGCGGATACGGCCGGCAACTGCGGTCCGAGCTGCTGATGCTCTCCGCGCTTCCAGTCGCGGAACTGCGCGGTCAGGCGGATGTACTCGCCCGGGAGATCAGGGAGATCGATGTGCGGATCCAGCGTACGAACTGGGAAGTCGATCTGCTGACTGAGTAGTGCAGCAAGCTGGAACGATGTGGAGCAGGTAGCAGCTTCGGAGGCGTGCACACACCGAGGGCCGGCGGTTTTCCGGCCCACTCCTGGCGCGTGAGGAGCAACGCGGGGGTTCGACTCCCCTTTGACAGCGCAGCTCAGCACCGCGTACAGGTAATGGTGCACACCGCACAGCACATCACCACGTGCAGATCCGAGGCGGCGAGGGCGGGTTCGGGGCTTTCCACATCGCACATCCATGGAGCACGGTGACCTGTGGCAAGAGGAACCCCGGCCGTCGCACGGCCGGGGTTCCTCGATGCGGTGGTGTCGGTCAGGAGACGGAACCGGTCCCGCCGCGAACCGCTCGCCCACACCTCTGCGGACCGAGCCACAGAAGGGTCACCGTGAATCGGGAGGGTCAGCGTTGCAGGGTGAGGACGCCCGGCCGCCACGGCAGCCGGTTGTACTCGCCGCCCGCGGCGGGGTCCTTGCCCTGGTAGAGGAACTGCAGATTGCAGGGGTCGATGGTCATGGTCTGGTCGGGGTTGTTGCGGACCAGGTCACCGTGGCTGATGTCGTTGGTCCAGGTGGCGCCGCTGTTGGCCTTGCCCGCGAAGGGGTTGCTCTCAGTGGCGGCCTGCGGGGTCCACGCCCCGTTCAGACTGGAGGCCGTGAAGGAGCGGAAGTAGCGCCCGTTCGCGCCCATCGCCTCAACGATCATGAGGTACTGGTTCTGGCCCTGGACCTTGTAGACCTGCACGCCCTCGAACAGGTTGGCCTTCGTGTCGCTCATGATCGTCGTGTAGGACGATCCGAAGTTGCCCGGGAAGTTCCCGATCGGCATGCTCGCCCGATAGATCTTGCCGTTGTCGCCGGCGAAGAACAGGTACATGTTCTGGCCGTCGGCGATCAGCGTCTGGTCGATCGGGCCGGTGTCGGAGCCGGAGATGCTCCCGGTGAACAGCGGCTGCGGGGAGGACCAGCCGTTGGGGTTGGTGGGGTCACTCGACGTGCGGTAGATGAAGGGCCACGAACCCCACTGGTACGCCAGCACCCAGATGTTCTTGGGCGCGAAGTAGAACAGCGTGGGCGCCACCGCGGCCTGGTTCATCGCGCTCTGGCCGGCCGACGCCATGTCCGACCAGTTGGTGAAGGGGCTGAACATCATCGAGCCGTACGACGATCCCGAGAAGTTGGACGCGTAGACCAGGTGCTTGCCGTTGTGCGTCACGGTGGTGAAGTCCTTCACCGCGGCCCATCCGTTCGCCGGCTGGGCCAGTACGCCCGTCGAACTCCACAGGTACGTCGACGGAAGGGAACACGGGCCGTCCGTCGGCGGCGTCCCGGACAGGCCGGTCCACTTCTGGTTGCTGCCGCCGGTGCACGTCCACAGCTGCACCGCCGCGCCGTTGGCCGTACCGTTGTCCTTCACGTCCAGGCACAGCCCGGACTCCACGCCGACGACCGTGCCGTCGGAGTTCACCCGCCACTGCTGGTTCGCGGCACCGCTGCAGCTCCAGATCTGCACCCGGGTACCGGCCGTGGTGGCGTGGCCCGGAACGTCCAGGCACTTGTCGCCGTACAC
Organism: Streptomyces sp. BK79; assembly: GCF_044142145.1. Lineage (NCBI taxonomy): Bacteria > Bacillati > Actinomycetota > Actinomycetes > Kitasatosporales > Streptomycetaceae > Streptomyces > Streptomyces sp. BK79. Next base: position 38,160 of record NZ_JBHVOC010000022.1, on the reverse strand, counting down.
GGTCAGCTGACCGGCGTCCGTCAGCGTCCACTGTTGGTTGGCCCCGCCCCAGCAGTCGTAGATCTGCAGGTACGTGCCGTTGGTCTGGTCGGCGCCCAGCACGTCGAGACACCGGTTCGAACCAATACCGCGCAAGGATCCACTGGTGGCCGCCTGGGCGGCGGTGGTGGCGACGAGCAGTGCCGCCAGGGCGGCCAGGGCCGCAACCACGGCGGCGAGCACCGCAGACGGATGCCTGCGGCTCGAACTTCCTCTGAGCATGGAAACGTCCTCAACCTCGAGACGAAGGGAGCACCGACAAGGAATTGGCAGGGACATGACACAACAGGCAGGACGCGTACGCGGCACGGCTCCTTACTGCTCCACGTTCGGGCGGCGCGCCCCGGAGTCGCCCTGCTGCGCGATGAAGCGAGTCGACTTATTCGATATACCGAACAGAAGACGAGGTATCGAGCACCTGAATGATAGGGAGCCGACGAACGGCGTCAATACCCCTCGCACACGTCGCCGTCGATATCGAAAGATTCGCCATTCCCCATGCGCGAAACATCGCAGGTCGCATCACCGGGGTCCGATACGTGACGCGTCTACCCCACCTTTGAGCCGCCCCGGAGGGCGGCACCGAGGGGCCAGTGCTCCCCTCGCGAAGAAATCGAAAGTTTCGAATATAGATCTGAAACTTTCTTTGCACAGAGGATTGACGATGCATCGTCAACGCCTCGATCATTCCTGTCTGGAAAGCCGCCCACAGCTCGACCCCCGAACCACACCATCCTTGGGCAATCCGCGCCGCACGGCGGCTCCGCGCCCCCGTCGGCGACGCGATCCCCTCGCTCCAGTCCTACCGTGATGTCCACTTTGGAGGCACAGCAATGGGCTCGTACGCCCTTCCCAGATCCGTTGTCCGCCGGAAGATCCGCGGCTTACTGTTCGCGCTGGTCGTCGGCGTCACCGGTACGGCCACCGCACTCGTCACGCCGCCGACCGCACACGCCGCCGAGAGCACGCTCGGGGCGGCGGCGGCGCAGAGCGGCCGCTACTTCGGCGTCGCCATCGCCTCGGGCAGGCTGGGCGACTCGACCTACACGTCGATCGCCAACCGTGAGTTCAACTCGGTGACGGCCGAGAACGAGATGAAGATCGACGCCACCGAACCGCAGCGGGGTCAGTTCAACTTCAGCGCCGCCGACCGCGTCTACAACTGGGCGGTGCAGAACGGCAAGGAGGTGCGCGGTCACACCCTGGCCTGGCACTCCCAGCAGCCCGGCTGGATGCAGAGCCTCAGCGGAAGCGCACTGCGCCAGGCGATGATCGACCACATCAACGGTGTGATGGCCCACTACAAGGGCAAGATCGCGCAGTGGGACGTCGTGAACGAGGCCTTCGCCGACGGTAGTTCGGGAGCCCGGCGAGACTCCAACCTGCAGCGCACCGGCAACGACTGGATCGAGGTCGCCTTCCGCACCGCACGCGCCGCCGACCCTTCCGCCAAGCTCTGCTACAACGACTACAACGTCGAGAACTGGACTTGGGCCAAGACCCAGGCCATGTACAACATGGTGCGGGACTTCAAGCAGCGCGGCGTGCCGATCGACTGTGTCGGCTTCCAGTCGCACTTCAACAGCGGCAGCCCCTACAACAGCAACTTCCGCACCACCCTGCAGAACTTCGCCGCCCTCGGCGTCGACGTGGCCATCACGGAACTCGACATCCAGGGCGCCTCGCCCACGACCTACGCCAGCGTGGTCAACGACTGCCTGGCCGTCTCGCGCTGCCTCGGCATCACCGTCTGGGGTGTGCGCGACAGCGACTCCTGGCGAGCCGAGCACACGCCGCTGCTGTTCAACAACGACGGCAGCAAGAAGTCCGCCTACACCTCCGTCCTCAACGCGCTCAACGGCGGCGGCTCCACAGAGCCTCCCGCGGACGGCGGGCAGATCAAGGGCGTCGGCTCGGGCCGGTGCCTGGACGTGCCCAACGCCAGCACCACCGACGGCACCCAGATCCAGCTGTGGGACTGCCACAGCAACAGCAACCAGCAGTGGACGTACACCGACGCGGGTGAACTCCGGGTCTACGGCGACAAGTGTCTGGACGCCGCCGGCACCGGCAACGGCGCCAAGGTCCAGATCTACAGCTGCTGGGGCGGCGACAACCAGAAGTGGCGCCTCAACTCCGACGGAACCGTCGTCGGCGTCCAGTCAGGCCTCTGCCTCGACGCCGTCGGAGCCGGCACCGCCAACGGCACCCTGATCCAGCTCTACTCCTGCTCGAACGGCAGCAACCAGCGCTGGACCCGCGCCTGACACGACCTGCCACGCCAAGATCGCCGATGCCCGCGAGGGTCGCCGCCGTACGGCGGCGGCCCTCGCGGTCGGCATGCTCGCCGCGGTACTCACCCCTGCGGGGAGGCTGCGGGCATGCCGGGACGCCGGCCCGCTGCTGTGTGACCATCCGGCGATTCACTCGTTTGAGTCGTCAGCAGGAGCAGCTTCCGCGTCCGTGAAGGGCATCGCCTCATGTCACTCAGTCGGTACCGCAGCACGGTCGGCGCGTCCGGTACTCGGGTCCAGCGGACGGAAGCCGTGTTGGTGGAGCAGTACGGCTCCCTCGTGCGCCTCGCCTACCTGGTGCTGCCGGCCTCCGCCGGCAGGCATCGCCGCGTCCTGCTGGCTCACTCGCTGGTGCAGCGGGCGCTGCCGAAGGTGCCGAAGGCGGCGGGGCGACGCCCCCGGGTGCCCGCACCGCGCGGGGTGCCCGACGCGGACACCGACGGTCTCCGCGACGAACTGCGCGTCGTGGTACTGCGCGCCGCGCTCGGCGTCGGAGGAGGCCGGAAACGGTGGCCGCGCCGGCGTACGGCACCGCTGGGGCCGCTCCGGCTGCCGATCGTGATCGGGCTGCGCCTCTTTCCCCGCTCGGGCAGCGCCGAGGATCTGGCGACGGCTCGGCTGCTGGCCCAGCAGGCGCCGTCCGTCCGGGCCGCGTTCGTCCTGCACTGCCTGGACCGACTGCCGCAGGAGCGCGTACAGGAGATCCTGGAGGCCGCCGGGGCAGAGCATCCGGCCGACGCGCTGCGCCAGGCGGAGCGGCTCCGGGACGGCGTGGGCGCGCCGGCGCTGCGCGACACCGTTCCGCCCGGCCACAGCGAATGGGACGCCTGCACGGTGTGGGCCCAGCCGACGGATCTGCTGCGCCGCAGGACGGGGCGTGCACCGAACGGCACCCGACTTGTGGGCCGACACGTCACGCGTCGACTTCACCGCTTGGCCGGCCCGCGGTGAGCGGACGGACGACGACGAACTGGTGGCCCGCGCGGTGGGGGCCTGGGCACGTCCGGCGCGCAGCTCGCCCAAGGTCTCCGTCGCCACCGGGACGCCCGGAGAACCGTTGGCCGCCTCCCCTCAACTGCTGTACGCGGGCGAGGTCGAGGGGCGGGCCGTCGTCATGCTGTACGACGGCCGCCGCCTGGCCAGGTACGCGGAGCCGGACGGCACGAAGAGCGGGACCCCGACGCTGTCGGTGGCCCGGGCCGACGACGCGGACGTCACCACCTCGGCCGCGATCACCATCTCGGCGGGCGGCGGATCCGCACGGTACCTGCTCGCGCCGTGGATCGCGGAAGCGGGGAGCCGGGACCTGCTGCGCCCCGACGACGCCGCGCACCGTCTCGAGGTCTCCGCCCACGGCGTGACCGTACCCGTGCCGACGCCCCGAGCAGGCTCCTCCTGTCAGCAGTGGCCGGTCCTGCAACTGCGGTCCTCGCCCCGCATCGTGGAGGACCACTCCTTCCTCCTGGCCGACCTCGGTGGCCTGTCCCCCGTGCACCTCACCTACACCCCGCTGCCGAAGGCCGGCGCTCCCCCGGCACGTCAGCCTAGGGAGGCGACCGGCGGTGCGGCCCTGACGGCCTGGTCCCGGCTGGCCTGTCGCCTCGGTGACCGCAGCGACGGCGCGGTCCGCGACGTGAACCTCTGGGACTTCGCCGAACAGCGCCTCCCCCCAGAGCGCCGGGCCGGCCGTCTGGTCGTGCTCCCGTTCCGTCACCTGGCACGGCGGCGGTGACGTGTCCGTGGTCCTGCGTACCGGGGCCGACGACGCCGTCCGGGCCGTGGCGCGGGAGGCCGACACCGCAGCGTGCAGCAGGTTCGGGCAGCACGTCGTCGCGCAGACCCACTGGCGGTCACCGCAAGGGGACTGGTACGTCCTCGCGGCGGGGAGCCGCGCCGTGACGGGTCTGCGCGTCACGGGCGATGTCGTCGCCAAGGCCGACGGACGGACCCTGGCGGTGCGAGCCCCACGGGACGCGGAGACCGAGGTGTCCGGCCGGCTGGAGACCGGGGACGATCTGCCGGCCCTCCCTGTGGACACCGCCGACCCGGCCGCGCCGTAACGGGGGTTGACTCGCTGCCATCGGCTCCGCCGAATCCGGCCCGGTGTGTCATCAGAGCGATGTGCCGGGGTAGTTGTCGCTCATGCCGGAGAAGAGACCGACGGATGCCGCGACCAGAGGGTTCATGCGGTCGGTGGACCGGGTGCTGCTGTGGCTGGCTCCCGTGCTGACGATCGTGATGCTCGTGCTGGCGGTCGCCGGCATGACGACGGGGGCCGCTCCGGGTCGCGTCGTCTTCCAGTTCGCCATGGCCTTCGTCATGGTCAGCGTTGCGATCACGGCACGGGCCAGGCTGCGTGCTGACGAGTTCCCGGAGGAGCGCGAGGCGTGAGCCCCCTCCCCCGGCCGCGTACCGAGTCACCCTCGGTCGCATCTCCGCGACGGCCGGCGCATCATCTGTCTCCGTAGTCGGCGGTATCGGATGCACCAGATCCTCAGCGGAGGTCAGGCTGGGCGGGAGAGGGCTCGACATGTGTGTCCTCTCCCTTCGGTGCCGTGTTCTCGGACACCGGCACGGCGGGTTCGGGCAGGGTCTTGAACAGCAGCCAGGCCAGGACGGGCATCAGGATCAGCGGGGCCAGGGCGGTCTGCAGCGAAGTCCTGTCGGCGACAGTGCCGATGACCGGGCTGATCAGGCCCCCGATGCTCACGGTCAGGCCGAGCGTGATTCCGCTGGCGGTTCCGATCCGCGAGGGCAGGTAGTCCTGGCCCAGCGTGACCTGGAGCGAGAACGGGACGTACAGCCCGGCCGAGGTGAGGATGACGAACAAGTAGAGGACCGGACCGGGGACGAAGACCAGGCCGGCGATCGAGCAGGCCGTGACCAGGTACGACCAGCGCGAGACCCGCACCCGGTCCCAGCGGTCCGCCAGCGCACCACCCAGCACACTGCCCACCGCTCCTCCCAGGTACAACAGGAACAGAGCCGCCGTGCCCGCGGTCTTGCTGCCGTCCATGCGCTCGGTGGCGAACAGGGAGATGAACGTGCTCAGGCCGATGAAGGCGATGGAACGGCACACCACGGCCAACGACAGGCGCACGAACGACACCCTGTCGTCCTTGCCCGTCACGGGCGCCTCGGCCGCGTCGGACAGCCGGGTCCCCAGCACGCGCAGCACTGGCAGGCACAGTGCAGCGCCGGCCACGGCCGGCAGCACGAGAAGTGGTGTCAGGCTCAGTCCTCCGATCCCGACCACGGCAGCGACCGTGACGGGGGCCAGCGCGAAGCCGAGGTTGCCGCCCAGCGAGAACCATGCCATCCCACTGTGGCTGCCGCCGCTGGCGACCCTGGCCACCCGCGCGGATTCCGGATGGTATGCCGCCACGCCGACCCCGGACACCGCGACGACCACGAGCGTCACCGTGTAGGAGTCACTTACTCCGCTGAGTGCGATGCCCGCCCCTCCGACCAGCGTGCTGACCGGCAGCAGCCAAGGCATCGCCCGGCGGTCGGTGAGCATGCCGAATAACGGCTGGGCAACCGACGACAGCACAGAGGCGGCGAGCACGATGCCCGAGACGGCGGCGTAGCTGTACGCGCGCTCGACGACGAAGAAGGGCACGAGGGAGGCGACGGCGCCTTGATAGACGTCGACGCAGCCGTGCCCGACAGATAAGAGAGTGATGGAGAGATTTCTTCGCACCCCGTCATCGTGGACGGCGCCCGCCGTGTCGCGCTTCCGATAAACTGCCAGACAATGACGAAAGTCCGCCACACGCCCGTGGCCCCCACCCGCACCCAGCGACTGGCGTCCGGCGCGGAGATAGACGCGCACCGGCACGACGACCACCAGATCGTCTACGCGGGCCGGGGCGTACTGGCCGTCACCACGAGCGTCGGCTCCTGGGTAGCCCCGGCGACCCGCGCCATCTGGGTCCCGGCCGGCACCGTCCACGCCCACCAGGCACACGGCGACCTGGAACTGCACCTGGTAGGCCTCCCCGCGTGGGAGAACCCTCTGAACCTGGGCACCCCCACCGTGCTCGCCGTGAGTCCGCTGCTGCGTGAGCTCATCATTGCCTTCACCCGCACCGAGGAGGACGACGACGGCCCGAAGAGAACGCGGCTGCGCGCGGTGCTCCTGGACCAGCTACAGACCTCGGTACAGCAGCCCCTGCACCTGCCCACGCCGAGCAGTCCCCTGCTCAGGACTGTCTGCGACCTCCTGCGGTCCGACCCCTCGGACAACCGCACGCTCACCGAACTCGGCCGAGAGGTCGGGGCCAGCGACCGCACACTCTCCCGCCTGTTCAGCACCGACCTCGGCATGACGTTCCCTCAGTGGCGCACTCAACTGCGACTCCATCACGCACTGATCCTGCTGGCCGAGAAGGTGCCGGTGACCAGAGTCGCGAACCAGTGCGGATGGTCGTCCACGAGCGCCTTCATCGACGTGTTCCGCCGCACGTTCGGTCACACCCCGGGCAAGCACTCCGGGTGACCGTTCCAGGGATCAAGCTGCCGTGGCATCTCGACTCAGGTTGCAAAGGGCTCGCTTTCGCGTCACGTGCCCTCGACAGGCAGTCCCGCAACGAACTCTGAGAGAGCGGATGCCTCTGGGGGCGCCTGCCCGCGCAGGAACCGCTCGTAGTGATCGGCAACGAGACGACGCAGGTCTGCCTCGGCCGGTTCATCGCCACTGAGCTCAAGGGAGACCTGATGCGGCTCCCCCGACATGCGCAACGGTCTGGCAAGGGCATCGAACCCACAGGCGTACTCGTCGGGCATCTCCCACCATGACTCGGCGAATGCTCGGTCCTGAAGGACGTACATGTAGTGGTCGTCGTCGAAGAGGATCACGGGGCCTATCGGTGCAGTCACTCATGGAGTATCACGCAAGTCGTCGGCGCATGTGATGCTTGCATGCGAGCCATGCCGCGACGCGGTTGCCGTGCGCCGCGAAATCGGTCGACAGGCGCATCCCCGAACGACTCTAATGGCGGCGACTGCCCGTCACACGGATCGGGCCGGCAACGGGAGTTGCTCTTGGTGGCTGCCAGAACTACAGAGACATGGCCTCAGATCGATGAGGCACTGGTCAGACGCCTGGTCGACACTCAGTTCCCGCAGTGGGCACGGCTGGCCCTGAAGCTACTCGACCCTGCCGGCTCCGACCACGTGATCTACCGGCTGGGTGAGGAGCTGTCCGTCCGGCTGCCGCGCCATCCCGAGGCCATCGGGCAGGCCAGAAAGGAACTCGAGTGGCTGCCCCAACTCGCCCCGCACCTTCCCCTGGCCATCCCCGTACCCGTGGCAGTGGGCGACCCCGACTTCGGCTATCCGTGGCCGTGGGCGGTGTCCCGCTGGCTGGACGGCGAGGTGGCGACCGTCGACGCACTGGGCGATTCCTCCACGGCCGCGGTTCAACTGGCTGAGTTTCTGGCCGCCTTGCAGCGGTTCGCGCCCGAGAACAGTGCCGCCGGAATCACCCGGGAAGACCTCACCGGCCGCCCATTGTCCGACCGGGACCACGCGACGCGGATCGCCATCGCCGAAGTCGACGGCGCCTTCGACACGACAGCGATGACGGAACTGTGGGACGCGGCACTGAGCGCGCCCGGATGGGACCGCTCTCCGGTGTGGTTTCACGGCGACTTCCATACCGGCAACCTGCTGACCTCCGACGGCCGTCTCAGCGCCGTCATCGACTTCGGCGGGCTCGGCACAGGCGACCCGGCCTGCGATCTGATGATCGCCTTCACCTTGATGACGGCCGACAGCCGAGCCGACTTCCGCCGTGCGCTCGGCGTCGACGACGCCACCTGGATGCGGGGCCGCGGCTGGGCCCTGGCCACCGGCCTGAACGCCTACACCTCCTACGCCGCCGTCAACCCCCGGGTCGCCGCGCAGACGACCCGGCAGGTCACCCAAGCCCTCATCGGCTAGAGCGGGGCTTCTGGATCTTCTCTTGGCGTGGGTGTGGGTCGTGCCGCTGGGGCAGGTGTTCTTGCACTGATATGAGGCGGCGGAGCTCCCCACGCCAGGCGGCGTGGGGAGCTCCGGGTGGTGGCTGCGGCGGGGCAGGCTGCCTCGTAAGTCGAGGTGGCAGGACGCTCTGGCTCTAGAAGAAGTGCTTTCGTCCACCGACCGCGCGACCGGTCGCACCCAGGATCCACAGGATGGCGCCCACCAGAATGAGGATGCTACCGATCGTCGTCAGCAGACCCATGCCGACAAGCAGGCCGATGATCAGCAGAATGAGTCCAAGAATGATCATTGCAAAACCCCATCGTCAATTCCGATTCAGGCGCGCATGCGTTCAAACTTCACATCGGCCCGAATTCGTCCCTTAGCTGGTAGGTCCCGACCAGTTCCGAACGCCAGGACCTCGGTGCGATAGCTCGTGTGCCCGGCGGCACGCTGTTCACACACCCGCTCGACACTTCGTTCACGAAGCAGCACCGAGCCGGGCCCGGCGGAAAAGGATGCGGGCCGGTCACTGCTTGGGGATGGTGTCGGCGTAGGAGTAGACCGGCAGACGCCCTGGGCCTGTGACTCTGAATCCGTGCACGCCGTCGGTGACGGTCTCGCTGCGGGCCTCTCCCTCGGAGATCCAGTGGACCTCGACGGTGAAGCGAACGTCGTGGTCGCCGGGCAGCAGTTGCAGAATGAACTGCTCCGGGTCACTGCCGGAAACCTTGAACGGGAAGTCGACGGCTTCGCCCCCGCCCCGGCTGACCGGTCGCAGGCTGATCTCCTGGGCCATGAGGTCCACGTCGAAAACACGCGGCGACATGCCGCCCCCGCATTCCATTCTGACGATGGAACCGGTCCGCGGGACGGGCGCCGCGGAGAGCCTGCGCACCGTCACACCGGTGACGACGATCGCCTGTGAGGTCTTGGCCTGCAATGTCAGGGCGAGACCAGCCGGATCGTCCTCGGGCGCAGTCACGGCGACTCCCCGTTGCAGCACGCTGCCGCTGCGGTCCTGGCGCAGTTCAGCCAGCGAATGGTCCGTGTAGATGGGGCAGGACCCCACAGCGGTGTGCACGGTCAGTCCAGGTGGATCCGACCACTGTTCCTGCAGTCGGCTCCACCCGCCCATGACCATGGCCGTGGTGACCGCGGCCGCGACGGTGAGCACCGCGGGCACCCAGTACACAGGGTTACGGAAGTGCGACGGCCGCCGAGGAGCACGCGACGGCATGGGCGGCACCCCGCCCGCAGGCGAAGCCGAGCCGTCCGAACCTCTGTTGTTCCCCAGCTGAGAACCCGTCCGCCCGGTCACAACGGCACCCCCCGGAAGATCACTGACCGACCGAAGAATAATCCACGTTCGGCCCGGCGGAGGCCCGCTCCTCGGCAAGCTGCTTGCTCATCAGCACACCAGCACACCGGATCGTGGAAGTGCTCCCAGGTTGCCGGCCGCCCGCGATCTCCGTGTCACACCCCGGTGGCAGACTGGCGTCACGACGAAGCGCGACAAGGGCGGGGCGGTCCGGCAGGGTCAACCGTGAGCACAGCTGCTCGGGGTGGCCGGTGCCACGGAGAGGAGAGGCGCGGCTGTGATCTTCGACAGTCTTGATGTGTCGTACGGCCACATGTGGGGTTCCCACCAAGGAACGACCCATCCGGAACCGCTGTCGCGCACGGTCGCGGAGCGCAGACATGCTGCCGGGATGGAGTACTCGGTTCTGCTGTCCGTGCGGGAGCGACCGATGGCACTGGTCGAGCGCTGGCCGCGCGGGAAGTGGCGTGTGTATCTGTTCGACGACAGGTCCTGGCGCATGCAGATGATCGACCTCACGCCGCACCACACGGGAATGTTGCTGGTTCGCTGGAACACGCGATGGCGGTTCTCCGACGAGCGGGAGTACGCGTCCGGGAAATGGGAGGTCCAGGAGACCACGACCGTTTCGGCCGACGGGCAGGTCGAGGTGAAGTCCGAGTTCGCCGCCGGACCGAGGGGAGCCTCAACGGAGCCATCGCACGCTCGGGCATCCGGCCCGTCGAGCGACCCCGTACGGCGGTTCGCGACGCCCGTCGAGGACTTCCTCCGCCCCGCGCCTGGATTCGGCGACTGGCAGGTGTTCGTTCCGTTCCTCGCCCAGCAGGGCCACGAGCCCGCCACGACCGTGGTCCTCAATGACGTGTCGGTGGGCGAAGGAGCGGGACCGCTGCGCGCCACCGGAATCGAGCAACTCTTCAGTACGGGCACGCACGACACTCCGGACGGGCCGGCCGCCGTCGAGCCCGTCGATGCCGGCCTGCTGCGGATCACCTCGGGGCAGCTGACGGTCTCGGACCCCGGCTGGGTCGGAGACGACCCTCGAACCGTCGCTGTGCCAACGGGCGAACACCCGGTCACGTTGTCGCTGTTGCGCACGACACGCGGGGCCAATGTCGCTGCGGCGAGGGTGACGTTCCTGGACCTCCCTCCCCGCGAATGGGAAATGGCCCTGCGGCCCGACGAGGACCTGGGGCTGCTCAGCGAGGGCCAGTTCTACGGGGTTGGCGTGGATACCGGCACGGTGGCTTTCATGGATGCGACCCGGACGGTGGTCGAAGAGCAGCTGGACGAGGGCCTGTTCATACCCCTCGACAGCCATTTCAGCGTCGAACTTCCCGGCACGGAGCCCGAGCCGAACCTCATCGCCTTCCGTGCCGGCCAGGGCGACGGGTCCTACCCCGTCTGGATCGGCCGCACCGATGGCGGGCAGGTCGGTTGCGTCGTCGTCGACTTCCAGCTCTGTCCCGCCGACGCGGAAGAGTGAGGAGCCGCCGACCAGCGACGCACGGCCGCACCGCCCGAGTGACCTCAGCGGTACGGCGCCACCCAGCACTCCGGCCCTTCACCGCTCACTCCCGGCGTCAGCTCCTCTGACCGAGGTCGGCGGACACCTCTCGTGCGGCGCGCGTGCCCGAGGCCAGGGCGCCCTGCACCGAGCCGGTCGCACGGTGGTCCCCGCACACGTACCTGCCGGGGCCGAGGCGGGTGGTGCGACTCAGCGGCCAGGGTGACGGCATCGCGGGCAGTGCACCCTCGACGGTGCAGGCGGCGATCTGTTGCCAGCCGCTCGTGTCGGTGTCGTACAGCTCGGACAGACGCCGGAGCAGCGCCTGCTCTCTGCCGGGCAGGTCCGATCCCAGTACGGAGGTGGAGATCAGCGCGGTGCCGGGGGGCGCGTAGGTGAGAGCGACCTTGCTGAGGGGGCAGGTGTTCAGGATGGTGCCGGTGCTGTCCACCAGCAGGGTCGGTTCGGCCATCGGTGGCCTGTCGGTGGCGTGGTAGTAGGTGGTGACGGTGCGTGTGTCCGGCACGGTCAGGTCCGGCAGCAGGCCGGCGGCGGTCGCCGAGTCCGTCGCCACCACGACGGCCCGGGCCGGCACCTCGCTCCCGTCCCCGAGCAGCACCCCGGCGTCGGTGACCTCGGCGACGGGCGTGCCGAGGCGCAGGACGGCGTCGGGCAGGCCGTCGACGAGTTGGGCCGGTACGGCGCCGATGCCCTCCGCCGGCAGGCACAGGGTCCCGCGGACCATGCTGCGCCAGACCAGGTGGAAGAACCGAGCGGAGGTCTCCAGCCGGTCTTCCAGGAACACGCCCGCCAGGAACGGCCGCAGGATCTCGGCGATCAGGAAGTCCGACAGTCCCGCCCTGGACAGGGCTTCCGACGTGGGGCGGTCCCGGCGCCGTCGGGTGGCGGACACGGGCAGAACGGCGTCCCGTGCGGTGAGCGCCGCCAGCGCGGCGAGATCGCGGGTCGACAGGACCCGCCCCGGCAGCAGTGTTCCTGCCGCGCTGGGGTCCCTGGTCGGATCGGCGAGACGGACGGGCCCCTGCGACGTGTAGGCGACGAAGCCCGCGGTGAACGGCCGCAGTCGCAGACTTCGCAGGTCCAAACGCCGCTTCCCCTGCGGATATGAGGTGTTGAACACCTGAAAGCCCCGGTCCAGCAGAAATCCGTCCCGCCGGTCCGTGCGCATCCGGCCGCCCACGCCGTCGGACGCCTCCAACAGGACCACCCGCCATCCGGCGCGGCACAGGTCCAAGGCGCACGCCAGGCCGGCCAGACCCGCGCCGACGACGACCGTGTCCGGTGCCCGGCGGTGTTCGTCGCTCATACGTCTCCTCAATCGCCTGCGTACCCGTGGCACCCGAGAGCCGAGCCCGTCCGCTCGGCCTCTCCGTCCCGTCCAGTGCCGACGACCAGCCGGCACGGACATGTGCGGAACGTGGCGCGAGAGCACCCACCGGCAAACGACGCGGCCGTGGCCACCGGTCCAGCGGACCACGTCCTCCGGCCGAAACTCAGGCGCCACGACCAAGTACCGGCGGACGACAACACGTCACGAGGACCCCGACGACACCGACGACTCCAGAGCGGCAACCGCCTCGGCAAGCCCCGACGGACGCGCGAGACCGGCCACCGCCTGCCCCGCCCAGCCGGGGCCCAGGGTCAGGACCACCGGCCTGCGCCGGGCTCCGCGCACCCCCCACTCCATCGCGGCCACATGCTGGGCCAGCGGCCGGCTGGCGGTGGTGCGGGACTGCGCCCACAGCCCCACCGCGGCCGGCCCGGTCCTGCGCACCGCCGCGACGAGCGACTCGACGGGCAGGGCACCTCCGAACATCCGCACCGGGACATCGCGCTCCGTCAGTGCCGCGGACAGCACCTCCAGCGACAGCGTGTGGTTCTCCCCCGGTACGCAGGCGAGCACCACGGTGACGCCGGGACGGTGCGCGACCGTGGGGGGCGTGGCGCGCCGCAGCGCGCCGGAGACGTGCCAGGACAGGAAGTGCTCGACCTCCACGTACTTCTCCCCCGATGTCTCCCACTTGCGGCCCACGGCCTGGAGCGTCGGCACGATCACCTCGGTCCAGGCGGCGACGAGTCCGTGTTCGGTGATCGCGGCGAGCAGCAGCTCGTCCAGGGCCGCGGCGTCCAGACGCAGGGCGGCACGGGCGATTCCCCTGCACTCCTGACGTACGTCACCGAGCCGCATGCCGCTGCCCGCCCGGCTTCGGCGCCGGGTCGGAGCCCGTCCTGGTCCGACGGCCGGCCGAGACCGCGCCGCCGCTGGTGACTCTTCGCTGCGCGCGAGCCGGGCCGCCTCGGCCGGCGGCAGGCCGGTGGCCGTCAACGCGCACATCCGCTCCAGCTTCGCCACGTCCGCCGCCGTCCAGCGCCGATGCCGGCCACCCGTGTGCGTGTCCGGCCCGAGCCCGTACCGGCGGTCCCACGTGCGGACCGTGGTGGGAGCCACCCCCAGACGCCGAGCCACTTCGCCGGTGGTCAGCGCGCCGGCCTGCGGGCCGCCGTCGCCGCCTCGGTCCTCACCGTTCTCCCTCTGCGCGCTCATATCACCCAATGTACGACGCAAAAACGACGCATGTTGCCTGCGTCGTTTGTGCGTCCAACACTGAAAGCACGCGCACGGTGGCGACGCAAGCCGGACTGAACGGACCCGCCGTTCGGCGGACGGTCTCCGTCTCCGTACGACGCACGGCAGGAGGAACGGCCATGAACACGCACTCGCGACCGACCACCAAGCTCGTCCCGCCCGTGGAGGAGACGCGGTACGAGGAGGAACTGGCCCGCGGCCTCGTCGAGGCCGACGAAGATGCGTTCGCAGCCATCTACCGGCGCTGGGGCTCACTGGTGCACACCATGGCCACCCGTTCCCTCGGCGACACGCACGAGGCCGAGGACGTCACCCAAAGGGTGTTCACAGATGCCTGGCGCGGACGGCACGGCTTCCGGCCCGAGCGGGGCGCGCTCGGCGCCTGGCTGGTCGGCATCACGCGCCGCAAGATCGTCGATGCGCTGGCGGCCAGAGGCCGGCGGCTGGCCCTGCTCGAATCAGCCGCTCGCCACGCCACGCCCGCCCGACTCGTCCAGCAGGCACCGGACGAGGTACTCGACCGCGTGCTGCTCGTCGAGGCCCTGTCCCGGTTGCCGCACGCTCAGCGCGAGGTGCTGTGCATGGCCTTCTACGAGGACCTGACGCAGGTGCAGATCTCGGAACGCACCGGAGTCCCCCTGGGCACGGTCAAGAGCCACACCCGCCGCGGCCTGCATCGGTTGCGTACGTGCGTCAGCCAGGGCGACGCACACGGCACCGGCATGTGACCGCGTCGGAGAAGTGATGGCTCGGCGCATCCACGTGGCCGCCCATCCGCGAAACACCGAAGAGACGCCGCAGCGGGCGGTGACTCTCCACGAAGGAATGATCCCCATGACTTCCCGGACCACCATCGCCGTCGCCGCCTCCGCCGGGGCCTGCGCCCTGGCCCTCGGTATGACCGCACCCGCCATGGCGGCTCCCGCCCAGGCGCAGGAGAAAGCCATGGTGTCCGTCTTCCACGGCATCCCCGGAATGACGGTCGACGTCTACGCCAACGGCGACGAGCTGCTCAGTGACTTCAAGCCGGGCACGGTGACCGACCCGCAGTCCCTCGACGCGGGGACCTACGACATCCAGGTCTTCGCAGCGGGCCAGGACCCCGACGGCACACCCGCCCTGCAGAAGCAGGTGAAGGTACCCGAAGGCGGCAACGCCACGGTCGCCGCCCACCTCTCCGCCGACGGCAAGCCCCAGCTGACGGCGTTCACCGACGACGTCTCGAAGGTGGACGCCGGCAAGGCCCGTTTGACCGTCCGTCATGTCGCGGCGGCGCCGGCCGTGGACGTACGCGCCGGCGGGCAGCCCGTCTTCACCGGCCTGACGAACCCCGACGAGGACACCGCGGCAGTCGACGCGGGCACCGTGAACGCAGACGTCGTCCTCGCCGGCACGGACACCGTGGCCATCGGGCCGGCCGAACTGAACCTCAAGGAGGGTACGAGCAACGTCGTCTACGCCTGGGGCAGCGCCGAGGACGAGAACCTGGCCCTTGTCACCCAGACGTTCAGCGGCACGGAAACGATGCCCAAGGCGGTGCACGCCGGCGCCAGCGGTGCCGCCGTCACGCCGAACTCCTCCGACCAGTGGCTTGCCTGGGCGGCGGCCACCGGAGCGATCACGCTGACGGGCGTCATGGTGGCCCGCCAGGTCGCCGTCCGGCGTGGCTGACGCCGCGCGACGGCTGACCGGACCGACGATGGCGGCTGCCGCTCCGGCAGCCGCCATCGTCGTGTCGAATGTGCCGTCGCAGCGCGCCCCGGCTACCTCGCCGACCTCCTCGTCACCGCGGAGCCGGTGACCGAATGACAGCGTCGCCTCGCGCACGACAGGCGTGTGTGCACAGAGACGAAGAAGCCCGAGACACAGGAGAGCGCTGTGAGTCACGTGGAGCCGTCTCACCTGGTGGAACTGGCGCTCGGTCACGCGAGTGGCGACGAGGACGCCGACGCCCTGCGGCACATCGCGTCGTGCCCCCGCTGTCGCCATGAACTGGCGCAGTTGATCCGTGTGGTGGCTGCCGCTCGCGGTGCGCAGGCGTCGGACCTGCCGGCAGCGCCGCCCGAGCGTGTGTGGCAGCGCATCGCGCAAGAGGCTCTGCACGGGGCCGGCAGGCTCCCTCACCCCGTGAGGCACCCGGCCCACCGGTCTCCCGCCAGGGCTCCCGTCGAGGTACGCGGGGTGCGGACGGCCGGCGCCGGAGCGCGCGAGGGCTTCTTCGCGCTCGCTCTGGCAGTCGGCGTCTTACTCGTTCGCCGGTTGCGGGTCAAGGCCGGCCGTGGACGTGGTCGGCGGCTTGCCCGGCGGCACGGATCGCCGTGGTGGCGCCGTACGTGCTGAGCCCTACCGCCGTTGGACTCCGCGTGATCGCCCTCGCTCGCCGGCCACGCTCAACGCCTGTGACCGGGTGCGGGCGGCCCGGCGCCCGGCCCCGCCCCGCCGGTGCCCCGTGAGGAACCGTCCCGTACCGATCACGCGGCGCAACGGCACGGAGTCGTTCAGCTCGCCGTCAACGCCTGGACACGGTTGCCGATCATCGTTGCGGGCGGGTCACTACATCGATGGAGACATGATGGACACGGCAGGGAAGCACATCCCGGGCAGACGCGAGCTGTTGAGAGCGGCGGTGGTCGTCGGCGCCACCACCGCGGCGGCCGGAGCAGTCCCAAGTGGCACCGCGCAGGCGGTCCAGGCGGCCGGCGGCCCGCGTTTCGACGCCCGGAGCCCACGGTTCGCACTGGCCGTCCTTCCCGACACCCAGTACCTGTTCGACGCCGACAGCGCCGACCCGGCACCGCTGGAAGAGACGTTCCGCTACCTCGCCGCCGAGCGGTCCGAGAGCAACATCGCCTTCATGACCCACCTCGGCGACGTCACCGAGCACGGCACCGAGGACGAGATCGAGCGCGCCGCGGACACGTTCCGCCACCTGCACGGCAAAGTGCCGTACAGCGTGTTGGCGGGCAACCACGACATCGCCTCGTCCACGGACGACCAGCGCGGTGACTCCCCGTACCTCGCCGCGTTCGGCCCCCGGCGCTACGCCTCGATGCCGACCTTCGGCGGTGCCTCACCCGACGGGTACAACAGCTACCACGTGCTGCGCGCCGCCGGCCGCCAGTGGCTGGTCCTCGCCCTCGACTGGCGGATCTCGGACAAGGGGCTCACCTGGGCGCGGAGCGTGCTCGACAAGCATCCGACGCTGCCCGCCGTGCTCACCACGCACGACCTGGTCCACGCGGACGACCAGGGCGCGGCGCAGCTGTCCGACCACGGACGACGGCTGTGGGACCGGCTCATCCGCGCCAACGACCAGATCTTCCTCGCCCTGGGCGGCCACTACTGGCCTCCGGGGCGCACGGTCCTGACCAACGATGCCGGCAACGACGTCCACCTCCACGTCGTCAACTACCAGGACCGCTACTACGGCGGTGCCGGCATGATCCGTACCTACGGTTTCGACCTGGCCCGCGGGGTGATCGACGTGGAGACGTTCGCACCGTGGTTCCTGGCCCGGGACCCCGGGCGGCGCGCTCCGCTGGAGGCCGAGAACGTCGAACTGACCGATTCCGTCGACCGGTTCAGCCTGAGCATCGACTTCGACGACCGCTTCCGGGGCTTCGCGCCCGGCACGCCGGCGAAGCCGCGTCCCGCGTCCGCCGTCATGCCGCGCGGCACACTCGCCTACTGGAGGTTCGACGCGTCCGGCATGACCACGCCCAACGCCGGCTCCCCGGTCGTGGACGGCTCCGTCGTACGGGACCTCACCGGACGCGGCAACGACATGACGGTCCGCCGGGTGAACGCGGGCGGCACCGATGCCCTCACCTGGTCGCCCGACCATCATCCCGGTCAGCCGGCACACGCCAGCCTCCGCTTCGACGGCGGCACCGGACCGGACCGCGGCGCGATCCTCACCACGGGTCCGAAGGCGCCCTTGAACAGCGAGAAGTTCACTCGGGGCTACACCATCGAGACCTTCGTCCGGCTCCCCGACCCCTTCGAGGGAAATCACGCCTGGATGGGCCTCCTCAGTTGGGAGGGCCGCAACGGCGACGCGGGCAAGACCACCGGCTGGTCCCCGCTGGAGCCCACGTGCAGCCTGAACCTCTCCCCCGAGCGGTTCCTCCAGTTCGTCGTCTACCCCGAGCGTCAGGACGCCGACCCCACTTCGTGGAGTCACGCCGTACCGACCGGCCGCTGGATGCACATCGCCGTCGTCAACGACGGCCGCCACACCGTCATGTACGTGGACGGCTCGAGGATCGCCCGGAACCCCACCCAGCCGTCGACCGGCATCGCCACGCTCGGCAAGCCCTTCGTCATCGGCGCCACCCAGTTCGACGAGCGCTACGGCCAGGGTTTCTACGGCTGGATCGGCGACACCCGGATCGTCGGCCGGCCCTTGCGGGTCAGCGAGTTCCTCAACCCGTTCGCCTGAGGACGACGGCGCGCGGCCAAAACGGGATGAGGTCCGTGATCACGCCATCGGCTGCGCGCCGTCGCGTCCTCGCGTCGCCACGCCTTCAGCAGTGCCGGCTCACGGCGCCCATGGCGCCTCGACGGCCCAGGTGGTGTCCTGCGTGAAGCCGGCCGGGTTGTCCCACTCATGTGCGCCGCCCGGAGTCGCGAGCCACAGCTCGGCCCGGTAGTGGCGCAGATACTGGTCGGGGAAGTTGTACGCGGACAGGCGCACGCCTCCTTGCCCCTGAACGGCACACCAGGTGGCGTCCGCCCTGAACAACGTGGAGTCGCCGCCCTCCTTGTGGATGCGGAAGTCCCGGTGACGCAGGTACTGGCCGGGGTAGTTGCGAGACTCGAAGGAGTAGCACCTGCTGTCGGCCAGGCCCGGCACGATCTTCCATGTGGCGTCGTTCTTCAGCAGGGCGGAGCTGTTCGCGTCGACGACCTCGGTGAAGCCCAGGCCGTCCTGGTGACGCGCGTACCTGGTGGTGTAGTCGGGTGTCGTGACCCGCAGGGACCTGTACTGGTCCGTGGGCAGGGTGACCGGAGGTCGTGCGCTGCGGGAGGCGTCGATCAGGGCCTGGTTGGCGGCCTTCACCCGTGCCTCGTCGACCTTGACGACCTGGCGGTCGTAGGTGAGCAGGCCGTTGGCCTCGTTCTCGACGTCGGTGATCTCCGTGTAGACGGAGGCGGACAGGCCGAGCGGCATCTGGGTCTCGCGCATCACGTCGATCAGTCCGGTGAAGCGGTTGTCGAGGTGGGCGAGGCTCGGCTGGTTCTCGTAGCTGAAGCCGCCGCCCGGGTACCACTCGTGGCCGGCCACCTTGAATCCGAGTCCGCCGAACTCGCCGAGGACCGCGGCCCGGGTGGCGGACGGTCTGGTGACGCCGGGGCCCACGTAGACGTGGTGGTCGACGACGTCGCCGTTACCGCCGTCGACGGAGCCGCAACAGTTGATGCCGCTCATGTTGTCGCCCAGGCGGGAGGGGTCGTACGCCTTGACCTTGTCGGCGATGCGGGCCTGGTCGTACTGGCCCCATCCCTCGTTCTGGTTGACCCACATCACCACCGACGGCGAGCTGCGGTGCTGGTCGATGACGCGCTCGTACTCGGCCTCCCACTGCACGCGAGCGGCGCTGTCGGGGGTGCGCAGGTCCATCGACGGCATGTCCTGCCACACCAGCAGTCCGAGTCGGTCGGCCCAGTAGAACCAGCGCTGGGGCTCGACCTTGATGTGTTTGCGGACCATGTTGAAGCCCAGGTCCTTGTGCTTCTGCAGGTCGTATCGCCGGGCCGCGTCGGTCGGGGCGGTGTAGAGGCCGTCGGGCCAGTAGCCCTGGTCGAGGGTGCCGGTCTGGAAGACGAATCTGCCGTTGAGGAGGGGCCGCGGAACGCCGTCCACCTTGCCGAGCGAGACCGAGCGCATGCCGGTGTAGCTGCCGACGGTGTCGACGACCGCGGAACCGGACAGCAACTCGGTTTTCACGTCGTACAGGAAGGGGTCCTCCGGTGACCACAGGCGGGGGCCGGGGACGGACACGGTGAGCGGGGAGCCGACCGCGCCGGTCGCGCCGCCCACCGTCGAGCCGCCCGCGGACACCGTGACCCTGGCCTGGTGGCCGCTCACGCCGGCGCCGCGCACGGTCACCCTCAGGGTGTTGTCCGACAGGTCCGGCACCATGTCGAGGCGGGTGACGCGGGCGGGTGCCGTGGGCTCCAGCCACACCGTCTGCCAGATGCCGGACGCCGCCGTGTAGAAGATGCCACCACCCGGGTGCGGGGCGACCTCCCGGATGCGCTGCTTGCCGACGGCCTGGCTGCCGGTCTCCGTCGGATCCCACACGGAGACGACGATCGTGTTGGTACCGCCGTTGAGCAGCGGCGTGATGTCGTACGTGAAGGAGTCGTAGCCACCGCTGTGGACCGCGCCGGCCGACCGGCCGTTGACCCAGACCGTGGTCCGCCAGTCACTGGCGCCGAAGTTGAGCTGGACGCGGCGGCCGTTCCAGTCCGCCGGGACGGTGAAGGTGCGCTTGTACCAGAGCTTGTCGTTCTGGGTGATCTTGCGCTGGATGCCGGAGAGCGCCGACTCCGCGGCGAACGGCACCCTGATCTGCTCCGGGAAGGATGCGGGCTGCCCGGCGTCGGCGGCTGTGACGGCGAAGTCCCAGATGCCGTTCAGGTTCTTCCAGTCGGGACGGGTGAGCTGCGGCCGCGGGTACTCCGGCAGCGGGTTGTCGACCGGGACCTGGTGGGTCCACGGCGTCGTCATCGGCGCGGGTCGGGGGCTCCACGCGGCTGTCCGGGCGGAGGCCGTCGGCGTGGCGACGAGGGCGCCGGCGCAGAACATCACGCAGGCCGTCACCCATGCCGCGAGGGCATGCCGACGTCGTCCCGCTCCGGGGGCGGGGGAAGGGCGCATCGGTACTCCTTCGTGGAGGAGGTGCAATGGCGCAGGGCGACACGCGGACAAGGAGCGCTGCCGAAGCAGGGGGACGACAGCCGTCCGGTTCTCATCCGCACGGAGGTTTTACATCGTTAGAAGAGCGCTGTGAAGGCTCCTCGTCCGACGGGGCACCGCCCTCCGGCCGGGTGATCGAACAACCCGTCCCCCTTCTGCAACAAGCGCCCCATGGACCGGCCGGAACTTTTCACTCACCGATGACAAAGCATGGACGGCCCAGGCGGAAGTCCATACTGTGTCCGTTGCGGCGCCGGGCGGCGCCTCACGCCTCACGCCCCACGTCCGCACCCCCTCCGTATCCGGGACGACGGCGCGTCCCGGCAGCGGTGGATCTCCCACTTGCCCGACCGAGTTCCTCGTGTCCGAGGGACCGTCAGGAGGTCACGTGTATCCACGGCTGTACCCCCGCCGGCTCGGCAGACGCCTGGCCGGAACACTCATCGCTTCGTTACTGGTCGTCGGCCTGTCGTCGTCCCCGGCTCCGGCGGACGACTCGGCCGTCGCGGCTCTCCCCCCTCAGGAACCGGGTGTGACGCTGCGCGTCTTCGACGTCCAGGCCCCGCTCAACGAGATCTGCACCCTCAAGGCGGGCCAGACACCGAACATCGACAAGCTGATGCCGGTCGTCGACTGGTCCTCGGCCGGCGACTTCGGCCTGGAGACCAACTTCGTCACCCACGTCATCGGCAACCTCGACGCCGCCCAGGCGGGCAGCTACACCTTCCGGCTCACCAGCGACGACGGCTCCCGTCTCTGGATCGATGACAAGCTGGTCGTCAACCACGACGGCCTGCACGGAGCAGAGCCCAAGGACGCGACGGTCGACCTGACGGCCGGCTTCCACTCACTGCGCATCGAGCACTTCGAGCGCGACGGCGGTCAGCAGCTGACCCTGGCCTGGAAGCCGCCGGGCGCCTCGGGCTTCAGCGTCGTACCGAACTCGGCGCTCAGCACCGACGCCGACGTCGTACGCGTGACCGCGCCCGGCCGCAAGGAGTGCGAGGGAGGCACGGACTCGCCGGGAGACGGTCTGCCCCTGACCGGCGTGCATCCGAACTACGCCCTCACCAACCTCCGGCCGAACGGCTTCGAGCCGCAGGTCTCCGCCATGGACTGGCTCCCGGACGGACGCCTGGCCGTGGCCACCTGGGGCGGCAGCAACAACACCGCGGGCGAGGTCTACCTCCTGAGCAACGTCACCGGCGACACCGGGCCGGACAAGGTGACGGCCAAGAAGGTGGCCTCCGGCCTGAAGGAGCCGATGGGCATCAAGCACGTCGACGGCAAGCTCTACGTCTCGCAGAAGCACGAACTGACGGAGCTGAACGACACCAACGGCGACGAGGTCACCGACCAGTACCGGCGCGTGGCGGCCTGGCCCTTCGGCGGCAACTTCCACGAGTTCGCCTTCGGCCTGCTGTACAAGGACGGGTTCTTCTACCTGAACCTGTCCGTCTCCATCAACTACGGCGGCGCCACCACGGATCCGCAGCCCGCCGAGAACCGCGGCACCACCGTCAAGGTGAACAAGAACACGGGCGAGGTCTCCTACGTCGCCGGCGGCCTGCGCACCCCGAACGGCATCGGCTGGGGCCCCGAGGGCGACATGTTCGTCACCGACAACCAGGGTGGCTGGCTGCCCTCGTCCAAGCTCGTGCACATCAAGCAGGACCGCTTCTTCAACCACTACACCAACCCGCACGGCCCCTTCGACTCCCAGCCGGTGACCAAGCCGGTCCTGTGGCTGCCGCAGAACGAGATCGCCAACTCGCCAAGTACGCCGCTGCAGTTGACGGAAGGCCCGTTCGCCGGCCAGATGCTGTTCGGTGACGTGACCTACGGCGGCATCCAGCGCGGCTTCCTGGAGAAGGTCGGCGGCGAGTACCAAGGGGCGGTCTTCCGTCTCACCCAGGGACTGGAGGCCGGGGTCACCCGGATCAGCGTCGGCCCGGACGGCGCGCTCTACGCCGGCGGTCTGGGCGCGGGCGGCAACTGGGGCCAGGAGGGCAAGCTCGCCTACGGCCTGCAGAAGCTGACCCCCAACGGCGCCAACGCCTTCGACATCCGCGCCATGCGCGCCGTACCGGGCGGCTTCGAGCTGGAGTACACCCAGCCCCTGTCGACGGACACGGCGAACGAACTGGCCAACCGGTACAAGATCAAGCAGTGGCGGTACGTGCCGACGGCCGACTACGGCGGCCCCAAGGTCGACGAGGAGACCCTCACCGCGCAGTCGGCCACGCTCTCCGCCGACCGCAAGACCGTCACCCTCGCCGTCCCGGGCCTCAAGGCCGACCGGGTGGTCCACGTCCGCTCACCCCGTCCCTTCAGCTCGGCCGGTGGCGAGACGCTGTGGAGCACCGAAGCCTGGTACACGCTCAACAAGCTGCCGGGCGCCACGTCCCGGGCCGGTGAGGTGAAGGGCGTCAACGGCAAGTGTCTCGACGTCGACAACTCCCAGACCGCCGACGGCACCGAGGTCCAGGTGTGGACCTGCAACGGGACCGGCGCCCAGCAGTGGACGCTGCCCGGCGACGGAACCGTACGCGCCCTGGGCAAGTGCCTGGACGTCTCCGGCGGCGGCAGCGCGGACGGTACGAGGATTCAGCTGTGGACGTGCAACGGTTCCGGTGCGCAGACGTGGGCGCCCCAGGCCGACGGCACGGTCCGCAACCCGCAGTCCGGCAAGTGCCTGGACGCCTCCGGGGGCCTCTGGAACGACGGCACCCCGGTCCACCTGTGGACCTGCCACACCGGCCCCAACCAGAAGTGGACCCTGCCCTGACGGTCAACCGGTCCCGCTTCGGGTGATGTCCGTGAAAGCGGGCTCCGGCGTCCTCCTGCGGAGGGCACCGGAGCCCGCCCCGGCCGTGGCCGAGGTTCCGGGCGGGGCGGGCCGGGCCGGTCAGCAGCCCCCGCAGTTGTAGTAGGTGACGTCCCAGTGGTTGCCCTCGTCGGCGTAGATGTTGCCGGATCCCGACCTCCACTGCGGGGAACCGTCGCCCCGGACGCCGATGTAGGTGAAGGTGTTCTTGATGTAGTTGCCGAGGCAGGTGTACTTGCTGTAGTCGAGCTTGTAACCGTTCCAGTGCGAGTACGTCCCGGACGCGTGGCCGGTCTCCGTGCCGCCGGTGATGTTGAGGCTGCATCCGCTGGCGCTCTTGAGTGTCTGCGCGCCTTGTGCGGACGCGAGGTTGAGCTGATCGAAGGACGTACAGGTCGGGTTGTTGCGGTCCGAGCAGCCACCTGACGAGGACCAGGTGATGCCGGAGCCGCGGAACATCGAGGTCGCCGTGGCATGGCTGATCTTGGTGGCCGCGTGCGCTTCTGTCGCGCCGCCGAGGACGCCCACCCCCGGGGCGAAGAGCGCGGTGAGCGCGAGAGCGAGGGTGGTGGAGAACGTGCGGAGCCTCATGGTGGGTCCTCTCGTCAGAAAGGCAGAAAGCTAGAACCCTGCCGTGTCCACGTCAAGTAGGGCGAGCGGCCGCAGCTCACGCTCCAACGACCGGGCTGCCAGGGCCTGCAGTGAGCAGGCCGCCGGGATCAGGCCAAGGACTGGACGGCGTACAGCACGCCGAGGGCGGCGGCGAGAGCGCCGAGGAGGAGCCGGAGGGCGGTCTCGGGCAGGTGCGGTTGGAGACGTGCGCCGAGGTAGCCGCCGATCAGCCCGCCCAGGCCGCAGGCCAGGCCCAGCCACCAGTCGGGCGCGACGGGGCCGGTGCTTGCCAGGGCCAGCAGCGCGTACGCGGCGGCGCCGACGACGGACGTGGTGAAGGTCGCGGCGAGCGTGGCCGGCGCGATGCGGGCTATGCGCATGCCGCGCGCGGCGAGGATGGGCCCGAGGAGGGAACCGCCGCCGATGCCGTAGATGCCACCGATCACACCGACCGTGAGCGCCAGTGCGGCGAGCGCGGGCGCCGACGGCTCGGCCATGTCCGGCCGCGGCCGGGCGGGGCGCAGGGTGCGCAGGCACAGCCACGCGCCGAGCGGGAGAAGGAGGACGGCGACCAGGATACGGAAGACGTCGGCACCGGGGAGGGCGAAGACGCGGATGGCAGCGCCCGAGACGACGCCGGGCAGTGTCCAGGCGACGAGGCGCCGGGCCAGTGAGCCGCGCAGAGCGCCGTCGCGACGGTAGCGCCAGAGTGCCCCGGGCCCGGCCACCGCATTGAACAGCAGGTTCGTCGGGGTGACTGCTGGGCTCGGCACGCCGAGGAAGCTGAGCTGGACCGGCAGGAGGAAGACCGCCCCGGAGACGCCTACCGGAGCGGTCACCGTCGAGATCAGCAGGCCGGCCGCGAACCCGGCCCAGATCGTCGATTCCACCACTGCTCCCGCCGCTTTGTGATCGCCCGGTCAGTATCGACGGAGCGGAGGGCGGGATCCTCGTCCGGCAACGAGATGTTCACAGGGGCGGCCGGGGTGTCAGGGCCGGGATGTCAGGGCCGGGATGTCAGGACTGTGGTGATCGGCTGCGTACGGTGGCGGTCCGCGGCGCGATGAGTGCGGCGGCCGCGGAGACGGTGGCCAGAAGGAAGAACAGCGGTCCGTAGCCGCCGACGGGCACGGCCAGGGCCGCGCCGGCGAACGACGCGAGGGCTGCCGCGATGGTTGCCGGCGCCGCGAGGAGCCCGGAGAGGCGTCCTGCGCGGGGCCGCGGGCGGGGTCCGGTCCCCTGTTCCGGTCGCGGCCCCGTGCGCGGGGGTGTCCAGGCTGGTCACGACCCGCAGCAGCCGCCTGCCGGGGTCTCTTCGGCAGCCGCGCCGACTGCGGCGGGGGCGCCGAGCTGGACGAGCCGCGGCGTGGGCGCGCAGCAGCCGCCACCGTCTGCCTCCTGGGCGTCGGGGGCGTCGGTGGCGTCGAACAGTCCGGCGCCCCCGCACACTCCGGTCTCGGGCAGGGTGAGTTCCACGCGGTCGGCCGCGTCGAGGTCGCCGGCGAGCGCGGCGGCGACGGAGCGGACCTGCTCGTATCCGGTCATGGCGAGGAACGTGGGGGCGCGGCCGTAGGACTTCATGCCGACCAGGAAGACACCGGGTTCGGGGTGGGAGAGCTCGCGGTGGCCGTGGGGGTAGACGGTGCCGCAGGAGTGCTGGTTGGGGTCGATCAGCGGGGCGAGCTCCACCGGAGCCTGGAGTCGCTCGTCGAGGCGGAGGCGGATCTCGTTCAGGAAGGACAGGTCGGGGCGGAAGCCGGTCAGCACGATCACCTCGTCGACCGCGTCCAGGCGGCGCCCGTCCTCGCCGACCAGGACCAGGCGGGCGTCACCATCACGTTCGATCGCCTCGGTGCGGAAGCCGGTGACCGCGTCCGCGTGTCCCTCCTCGACGGCCGCCTTGGCGGCGAGGCCCAGGGCGCCGCGCGCCGGTAGCTGGTCGGCATCGCCCCCGCCGAACGTGGAGCCCGAGATGCCCCGGCGCAGGATCCACACCCCCTTCGTTCCGGCGCCGTCGTCGGACTTCGCGAGGTCGGCCAGGTAGGCGAGAGCGGTGAAGGCGGAGGCTCCGGAGCCGATGACGGCGGTGCGCCTGCCCGCGTACCGGGCGCGGACGGCCGGGTCCTTCAGGTCCGGGACGCGGTAGGTGATCCGGTCCGCGGCGGCCTCCTCGCCGAGAGCGGCGAGGCCGCTGCCGCCGGCCGGGCTGGGCGTGGCCCAGGTGCCGGAGGCGTCGACGACCGCTCGGGCGAGGACGCGCTCCTCGCGTCCGTCGGCGAGGGCGACGTGCACGACGAACGGCTGCTGCTCGCGGTCGGCGTCCACGATCCGGTCCCGTCCCGCCCGGGAGACACCGGTGACGGTGGCGCCGTAGCGGACCCGGTCGCCGAGGGCGTCGGCGAGCGGCTGCAGGTACTGCTCGGCCCAGTGGCCGCCGGAGGGGTAGGCAGCCGCGTCGGGCCGGGTCCAGCCGGTGGGGGCGAGCAGCTTCTCGGCGGCCGGATCGACGACCTCGCCCCAGGTGGAGAACAGGCGCACGTGGCTCCACTCACGCACGGCCGCGCCGGCCCTGTCCCCCGCTTCGATGACCAAGGGTTCGATGCCCCGCTCGATGAGGTGGGCGGCTGCGGCCAGTCCGACAGGGCCGGCCCCGATGACGACGACGGGGAGCTGCTGGATGCTCATGATGCTCGGTCTCCTCTGGGGCGAAGGGGTCAGCGCGTGTGAGTGAAAACGGTCATCTGGGTCACGACCCGCTTGCTTCGATGTTTGCCGATGGCTTGCGTGGCCCAGCATGGCACCGACATCGACAGACATCAACATAGACGTTCATCGAATTTCTGCCGGGCTCGCATGTGCGGAGCGGCTGGGCGCGCTGGGCGTCTCGCCGGGATGGCGTTGCTCGTACACGGCCCCGTCGCCGCCGACCGAGGACGCGTCCACGACCGGTGGCGGGGTGCACTTTCAGCCGCCCAGCAATTGCGCGATCTGCCGTGTGGCCTCACGGGCCGTGCGGCCCACGCCGATGAGGGTGGCCGAGGCGGGCCCGGTCCAGTCGCCGTACCCGAGCAGGTGCAGCCGGTATTCACCGACGGCGCGGGTGCCGTCGGTGGGGATGTGCCCGCGTGGATCGCGCAGGGTCAGCGGAGCGAGGTGGGCGAGGGCCGGGCGGAAACCGGTGCACCAGATGACCGCGTCCGCGTGGCTCTGGCTTCCGTCGGCCCACTGGACACCATGGGCGGTGAGCCGGGAGAACATCGGCTTGGCGTTCAGGAGCCCGGCGTCGCGGGCGGCACGGACGGGCGGGACGGCGACGACGTCGCCGAGTGCGGCGACCCCGCCGGTGTCATCGCGACCCGCATCGAGGGCGCTGCGGCGGGCGGTGGCTACGTCGAACAGGGCGCGGCCGTCGATGTCGTCGGGGAGGAAGCGCGGTGGGCGCCGGGTCACCCACGTGACGTCGACGTGGCCGTCCAGGGTGAGGTCGGCGGCGATCTGGGCGCCGGAGTTCCCGCCGCCGACCACGATGACGCGCTGTCCGGCGAAGTCGGCCGGGGAGCGGTAGGTCACCGTGTGCGTCTGCCGGCCGGTGAAGACGCCGCGGCCGGGGGCGGCGGGGACGAACGGCCGCGACCAGGTGCCGGTGGCGCTGATGACGGCGCGGGCCCGCCAGGTGCCGGAGTCGGTTGTCACCCGGAGCCGGTCTGCGTCGCGGTGTACGGCGTCCACACGGGTGCCGTGCTGGATGGGCAGGTCGTAGCGCTTCTCGTAGTCGGTGAGGTAGTCCACCACGTGACCGGCGGCGGGGTAGACCTCACCTGGTTGGGCGGGCATGAGCCGGCCGGGCAGCGAGGAGTGATCGGCCGGGGAGAACAGGCGCAGCGAGTCCCACATGTGCTGCCAGGCCCCGCCCGGCGCCGGTTCGGCGTCGAGGACGGTGAAGTCGATGCCCTGGCGGCGCAGGTGGTAGCCGGCGGCGAGCCCGGCCTGGCCGCCGCCGGCCACGACCACGTCCACGTGCTGTGTCACGGGGCCGTCGTCACCGCCTCGGCGGCGAACTTCCGGCGCCAGGCGAGCGCGACGTGGACCAGGCCGATCAGCACCGGCACTTCGATGAGCGGTCCGACGACGCCGGACAGGGCCTGGCCCGAGGTGACTCCGAAGGTGGCGATGGCGACCGCGATGGCCAGTTCGAAGTTGTTGCCCGCCGCCGTGAAGGCGAGGGTCGTAGTGCGGTCGTAGGCCAGGCCGAGGCCCTTGCCGAGGAGGAAGGTGCCGAAGAACATGACCGCGAAGTACACCAGCAGCGGCAGCGCGATCCGGGCGACGTCCAGCGGCTGTGAAGTGATGGTCCTGCCCTGCAGGGCGAAGAGGATGACGATCGTGAACAGCAGCCCGTACAGCGCCCATGGGCCGATCTTCGGCAGGAACCGTGCCTCGTAGCCGGTCCGGCCCATCTTCTGCTCGCCGATGCGGCGGGTGAGGAAGCCGGCCAGGAGCGGGATGCCGAGGAAGACGACGACGTTCAAGGCGATGTGCCAGACGGACACGTCCAGACCCTGACCGTCGCCGAGGTTCATCCAGCGGGGCAGCAGGTCGAGGTAGAACCAGCCCAGCAGACCGAACGCCAGGACCTGGAACACCGAGTTCAGCGCGACGAGCACGGCCGCGGCCTCGCGGTCGCCGCAGGCCAGGTCGTTCCAGATGATCACCATGGCGATGCAGCGGGCCAGGCCCACGACGATCAGTCCGGTGCGGTACTCGGGCAGGTCCGGCAGGAAGATCCACGCCAGGGCGAACATCACCGCCGGGCCGACGATCCAGTTGATGACCAGCGAGGAGACGAGCAGCCTGCGGTCGCTGGTCACGCGATCGAGCCGGTCGTAGCGGACCTTGGCCAACACCGGGTACATCATGACGAGCAGGCCGAGCGCGATCGGCAGGGAGATGCCACCGATCTCGATCTTCGCGAGCGAGTCGTTCATCCCCGGGACGAGGCGGCCCAAGGCGAGACCGACGGCCATGGCCAGCACGATCCACACCGCGAGATAGCGGTCGAGGGTCGAGAGCTTCTTGACGATCGAGTTGTCCCCGTCGCCGGCCGGCGAGGCGCCTTGGACGGTGGTCGGCTCGGTCGGGGTCACGGGCAGGCCCTCTTGTTCTCGGAAGCGGTACGGGCGGAGTCGGCCAGCGCGGCGAACTGCTCGGAGAGCCCGGCCAGGACCTCCGGCTTGAGCTTGTAGTAGGTGAAGCGGCCACACGGTTCGGTCTCCACCAACCCGGCTTCGCGCAGCACCTTCAGATGGTTGGACAGGTTGGTCTGCTTGGCTCCGGTCTCCTCGACCAGGTGTGTCGTGCAGAGCGTCTCGCGCGCCAGCAGAGTCACGATCCTCAGGCGCAGCGGATCGCCCAGCACCCGGATCACATCAGGATCGACTGAAGTCAGCATGCGCTGATACTCTCACATCATCTTCCGCTGATACCAGCGGGGACCGAGGTGGTTGGCGGCCGGGTTCCGCCATGCGACGAGAGAGAACGATCCCCATGGCCGACAAGCCCTCCGTCCTGTTCGTCTGCGTCCACAACGCCGGCCGCTCCCAGATGGCAGCCGCCTGGCTGACCCACCTGGCCGGCGACCGCGTCGAGGTCCGCTCCGCCGGTTCCAACCCCGGCGAGCATGTCAACCCGGCCGCGGTCGAGGCCATGGCCGAAGTGGGCATCGACATCTCCCAGGAGACGCCGAAGGTTCTCACCGTCGACGCGGTTCGCGAGTCGGACGTCTGCATCACGATGGGCTGTGGGGATACGTGCCCCGTCTTCCCGGGCAAGCGTTACCTGGACTGGAAGCTGGAGGACCCGGCCGGCCAGGGCGCCGAGGCCGTCCGGCCCATCCGCGACGAGATCAAGACCCTGGTCGAGGGTCTCATCGCCGAGATCGCCCCCGCGAAGCCGGAGGCCACGGCATGAGAGAGGGTCTTCGTCGGCGGAGCGCTGACCACCAGCACGGAGGCCGTTCGGCGCCGAGATGATCGATGACGCGCCTGAGTATGCGACGGCGCCCGGGCCCGTACGGCCGGGATGTCCGTCAGGCTCCGCTCAGTCGCGGGCGGTGAGGAATCCGGACAGTGCGGCGAGGACCGCGGGCGCGACTCGGTAATAGACCCAGGTGCCGCGCCGCTCGGAGAGCAGGAGGCCGGCTTCACGGAGCTTCTTCAGATGGTGGCTGACGGTGGGCTGGGAGACGCCGACATCGGCGATGTCACACACACAGGCTTCCCGGTCAGGATGGGAGGCGACCTTGGAGAACAGGCGCAGCCTCACCGGATCCCCCAGCGCCTTGAACATGGCGGCGGTGGCCTCGGCTTCCTCATCGGTCAGCTCGCGGTCCGTGAGCGAGGGGCAGCACGGAGGGGCGGTGGCGGCGGATGCGCTGGCGGGCAACTGCCCTAGCTTCGACATGCATCTATATTGACACCGGTTCCACCTCCCGCCAAGACCGGTTGATTAGATGTCCATCTAATCAATGATTGGGGGAAGCATGGCAGAGGCGCACACAGCCGGTATGGAGCCGCCTGCGAGGACGGCCGTCGTCACAGGCCGAGGCTAGGCACGGCGCAGGCGTCGGCGACAGCCCGGGTCTCCCAGTAGAACGGACGGACCTCGGAGATCCGCCCGTCCCTGATCGTGAACGCTTGCAGAACGGGGAAGCTGAGTTCACGGCCGGTCGCGCGGGCGCGAGCACGGACCTGCGTGAGCACGACCGCAGTGTCACCGGTGGCCAGAAACTCCTGCTCCACCATCTCGAACGACTCCCACACCTCTCCCATCATGAGGAAGAACCGCGTCAGGCCGTTGTGCCCACGCCACGTGCCTCCATATGGCAGGGCATCTGCCTGATGCAGCACGACATCCGGCGCGAAGAAGGGGGCGAGGAGGTCGAACGAAGCCTCGCCAGGGCCTCCCGCCGCCAGGTACTCCGCCTCAGCCGCATACATGCCGGAGAGAACTGTTGCCGACTCCGTAGTGGATGACATCGTCATGTCGCCAGCATGAGGACCACACCGCAATTCTGCTGGCGGCAATCAGACATCGTTGGGCAACCGGCCCAGTTTGGGTCGGCTTGGCGCCAACGAGAGGGCAACAGCATGGCTGAGCACGGGCACGTCTACGTCGGCATGGTCGGGACCTCCGTGTCGGCCACTGGGCCGCAGCCTTCTGCGAGCGCGTCCGCCGTGAGGTCGGTGCCCGCACCTTCGGTCACCGTGACCCGCTCCGCGAGCGGGAAGCTGCGCCTCGTGCGGCACACCCGGCGTCTCCACGACCGAGCGCATCCGACGGGAGGGCACTCTGAGGCATTCAGCGAGTGCACCGCCCGTGTGGGTGCACTCGCTGTACCGGCGACGGCCTCCCTGCCGACGAGCGGTGGCCGTCAGGCGCGGGTGATGCTCAGCGGCCGGGATCGTTGACGCCGGTGACCAGTTCTCCCACCAAGCCCAGCACCCACTGCCCGAACGGGGTCGGGGCGACCAGGACGCCGAAGACCAGGACGATGGCCACGGTAAGCTTCTCGTCGTTGCGGCTGCGCGCCTCGGTCCGTCGGCGCAGGCGCAGGACGATGATGACCGCCAGCAGCACAGCAACATTGATCGTCAGCACGCGATCCCCCCCCACCGTTCGACAAGACGTCCCCTGGTGAGGTTGTAACCAGCGCGCACCGCCGAGGCGGCCGTGTAGTACAAGGATGGCCGCATACATCCGCCGGATCGGCCGGATCAGCCGCCTTGCCGCCACGGGCTCAAGCCGCTCACGACGCACAGTCCAGGCCCGCTCACAACGTCAAACGCGAGGGCACCGCCCTGTGCGGAC
Source organism: Streptomyces sp. BK79 (assembly GCF_044142145.1). NCBI lineage: Bacteria > Bacillati > Actinomycetota > Actinomycetes > Kitasatosporales > Streptomycetaceae > Streptomyces > Streptomyces sp. BK79. The sequence continues at coordinate 6,194 of NZ_JBHVOC010000022.1, read as the reverse complement.
CCTGCCGTTCCGACCGAACGTCACCGGACCGACGTCGGCCGGGCCGGACGTCATCGACGAGGTGGGTCGGTGTTGTTCGGGTCTGTCGGATGCGGGGCGAAGGGGCCGTCCAGGGCCGCCCATTGCAGGAGCATGACGGTCTTGCCGTCGGCGATGCGTCCGTCGCGGGTCATGGCCAGGGCTTCGGTGAAGGGCAGTTCGAGGACCTCGATGTCCTCGCCTTCCTCCGCCACCCCGCCGCCGGTTCCCGCGCGGTCGGCGGGGGTGTAGGGGGCGGCGAAGAAGTGGAGGCGTTCGGTGACGGAGCCGGGGCTCATGTAGGCGTCGAGGACGTGAGTGAGCGGGCCGAGGGTGACGCCGAGTTCTTCGGCCGCCTCGCGGCGGATCGCGGTGTGGGGGTCGTCCGCGTCGAGCAGTCCGGCCGCGGCCTCGACGAGCATCCCGTCGGGGTGGTCGTTGACGTAGGCCGGGTAGCGGAACTGGCGGGTGAGCAGGACACATCCGCGGCCGGTGTCGTAGGGCAGGACGACGGCGCCGTTGCCGCGGTCGTACGTCTCGCGTACCTGCGTTTCCCAGCGTCCGTCGCGGCGGCGGTAGTCGAAGGTGGTGCGGCGCAGGACGTGCCAGCCCCGGGAGGTCAGCTCGACGTCGCGGACCCGGACGGCGGGGTTGCGGTCGAGATCGCGCCCGGCCCGGTCGAGCCCTGTCCGGCCGCGGTGGTCCGGGATGTCCACACCGGGGCGGGGCGTCACGCCGCCCCCTGCCGGCCGAGGACCGGGATCTCCGCGATGTCGTGGTAGACGGGCAGGCCCCGGCGGCGTGCGATGGCGACGTCCTGGTCGGCTCCGGTGGAGTCGCCGGGCAGTCGCAGTACGGCGTCGCAGCGGGCCAGCAGGCGCTCCGCGGTGGGGTAGAGCACCTGATCGGCGAGGGAGTCGGTGGGGCCCGCGCCGGCCGAGTGCAGGACGGGCAGGGCGATCCACTCACCGATGACGGGAAGGTGGCCGGCGGCGAAGACGGGCCACGCGGCCTCTTCGAGGCGGGCGAGATTGGCGGCCATGGCCTGCGGGTCGCCGTCGGTGCCGGAGCGATAGGGCCCGGCGATGAGGATGAGCATGGGCTTGTCGGTCATGGGCGTTACGATACATGCAAAAACGTGCAACAACAGGAAGGAATGCGAATGCTGGCTGCTGAACGGCGTGACCACCTGCTGGAGCTGCTCGCCCGGCGGGGCAAGATCGTCGCCAAGGAGGTCGCCGCCGAACTGCGGATCTCCGAGGACTCCGTCCGGCGCGACCTGCGCGACCTGGCGAATGAAGGGCTGTGCCAGCGGGTCTACGGCGGGGCACTTCCCGTCTCGCCGGCCGTGGTGGACTACGGCGCCCGGCAGAGCGTGGCCCCGGACGGCAAACGGAAGGTCGCCTCGGTGGCCGCCGGGCTGGTGCGGCCCGGCGGCGTGGTGATCCTCGACGGAGGTACCACCGCCCTGGCCGTCGCCCACGCGCTGCCAAAGGATCTGGCCTGCACCGTCATCACGCACAGCCCGCCGATCGCCGTCGCCCTGCTCGAGCACCCTCAGGCCGAGGTCTTCATGCTGGGAGGCCGCCTCTTCAAGCATTCGGCGGTCGCCTGCGGCGCCGCCGCGGTCGAAGCCGCGCAGAACGTCTCCGCCGACCTCTTCCTCCTCGGCGTCACCGGCGTGCACCCCGAGGCGGGACTCACCACCGGCGACGCCGAGGACGCGGCGATGAAGCGCGCCCTCGCGGCACGGGCGGCGGACACCTACGTCCTCGCCTCCTCCGAGAAGATCGGCACCGCTTCCCGGTTCCGTGTCCTGCCCTGGGAGGAGATCAGCGGACTCATCACGGACGAGGACCCGCACGACCCGGTGATCGAGCAGCTCACGCAGAGCGGGGTCGACGTGCTGCCGGCCGACTGACGGCGGGGATCCGGCCGCGGAGCGGCCGGTCGACCGGCCACCGGACGCCGCTCTGCCAGCGGCAGAACACCGGTCTGACTGGGCTCGACGATCACTACAGTCCAGCCTCATGACGACGATTACGACGATTACGGCGCGTACGGTCGAGTACCCGGCCGACGGTTTGACGATGATCGGGCACCTCGCGCTCCCAACCGGTGTCGACCGCCGGCCCGCGGTGCTGCTCGGACCGGAGGGCGTGGGGCTCAGCGACGTCGAGCGCCGCAGGGCCGATGCTCTGGCCGAGCTGGGATACGTAGCGCTGGCCTTCGACCTTCACGGCGGGCGCTACTTGGGTGACCCCGAGGAGATGCTGGCCCGTTGCATGCCGTTGCTCGCTGATCCCGACCGGATGCGGGGTATCGGCCGTGCGGCGCTCGACGTGTTGCGCACCGAACCGCGGACCGACCCCGACCGGATCGCGGCCGTCGGCTACGGCACCGGGGGCGCCGTGGCACTGGAGCTCGGGCGCGGCGGCGTCGACCTGCGCGCGATCGGGACAGTCAACGCAACTGTCACGGGACGACCGGGCGAGGCAGCGCGCATTCGCTGCCCGGTGTGGGCCGGGGTCGGGTCGGAGGACCCGATCATGTCGCCCGCGCAACGAAACGCGTTCACCGCTGAGATGCAGGCCGCGGGCGTCGACTGGCGCCTCACGGTCTACGGCGGTGCCTTGCACGCCTTCCACCACCCGCCGGTCGACCACCCCACGGTCCCCGGCGTCGGCTATCACCCACAGCACGCGCGGCGGGCCTGGCGCGACGTAGTCAACCTGCTCGCCGAGTGCCTGCCCGTGACGGAGAGTCCGGGGGCATGAGCCCGCCACCCGCGCACCGGCGATCTACCGTCCGCACACGTCCCGCACTCCGGGGGACCTGACCGAGACGTTCACCGATGCGTGCCCGAGCCGGTCGCCACCGGTGAGCGGCAGGTCACCGCCGTACTCGCTTCGCCACGAGACTGACCCGGGCGGTCTCGTCGGGCCCCGAGCCGCCCGGCGGCGTCGGCCTACAGCACGGTCTGTCAAGGAAGGGCTCCGCCGGTGTTGGCGACAATGAGGGGCAGGCGGGCGGCGATCCCGCGCCGCCCACCGAGTATGAACAGATGTACTCATCGGGTCGGCGACTGAGAAGACGAGGCGGACAACGGCGATGACAGGCAGCACTCGAGGCCCCAACGACCCCCGGCGCCGCGAACGTATCCTCGACGCCGCGCTCGACGTCATCGCGGAGCACGGTGCCATCAAGGTGACCTTCCGCAAGATCGCGGAGGCGGCAGGCGTGCCGCTCGGATCACTCACCTACTACTTCGACGACATGCAGCACCTGTTGACCGCCGCTTTCACCCGGCTCGCGGAGACCGTCTCCACACGCTACGGCGCCCTTCTGGAGGCCGCGCGGACCCGCCAGGAGGCCGAGGAGGCGGTCGTCGAGATCATCTGCGGCAAGGTCTGGGGAACCGACCGCAACCTCCTGCTCAGCTACGAGCTCTACGCCTTCGCCACCCGCAATCCCGAGGTGCGCGCCGTCATGCGCTCCTGGATGCAGGCCAGCCGGGACTCCCTGGCCGGGCACTTCGACCCGCTCACCGCACGGGCCCTGGACGCGCTGGTCGAAGGGTTCTCCATCCACAACTCCGTCGATCTGCGGCCCACCGACCGCGAGGAGGTCGCCGCCGTCGTCCGTGCCGTCGTCGACAGGCACCACTGAGCAGGATCGACCGGACTGCTGTCAGGTGCCGGAGGCGGACATCCGTCTGAGTACGTCGCCGAGGGTCGCCACTCCTTCGCTGATGTCGGTCGGCGGGCTCGCGGCGTAGCCGAGGACCAGTCCCGGTTGACGGGGACGCTGGCAGTGCCACGACAAGGGGTGCACCTTCACATCGCGCGCGAGTGCCGCGGCTGCGACGTCCGTGTCGGCGAACCCGGCCTCGAAGGTGATGGTCAGGTGCAGGCCCGCTGCGGCACCATGAACGGTCGCGCCTGGCAGGTGCGCGGCGATGGCCTTGACCATGGTGTCCCGGCGGCGGCGGTGGTGCCTGCGCAGGTGGCGCAACTGGCGTTCCAGCGCGCCGGATTCCATGAACCGGGCAAGGACGAGTTGCGGCAGGGCGGCGTTGCCGAGGTCGGCGAACCGCTTGGCATCCAGGAGTGCGTCGCGGTACTTCGGTGGGGCGAGGACCCACCCGATGCGCAGGGCCGGGGCGAGGAGCTTTGACACGCTCCCGGCGTAGAAGACGTTGTTCGCGAGCACGGACCGCAGGGCCGGCACGGGCGTCCGGTCGTAGCGGTGCTCGGCGTCGTAGTCGTCCTCGATGATCAGTCCGCCGCTTTCGCTCGCCCAGTGCGTCAGTTCGCTGCGACGGCTGCCGCGCAGGACGACACCGGTGGGGAACTGGTGGGCGGGTGTCAGGAAGATGGCCGCCGCGCCCGTGGCGCGCAGTTCATCCACCCGCACCCCTTCCGAGTCGACCGCGACGGGCGGGGTGTCCAACCGGCAGTTGCGCAAGTGCTGACGGGCCCCCAGGGAGCCGGGGTCCTCGATGGCCACCGCGGAGATGCCGTCATCGCGCAGCACCTGCCCTACGAGGGTGAGCGTCTGGGCGGTGCCGGCGACGACGAGGACTTCGCCGGGGTCCGCCCGGATACCGCGATTACGGGCGATCCAGTTCGCGACGGCCACGCGGAGTGCCAACGTACCGCGTGGATCTCCGTACCCGAGGTCGGATGCCGCGAGGCGATCCAGGACGCGGCGTTCTTCGCGCAGCCACGCCGCTCGTGGGAACGCGGCGACATCGGGAAGTCCTGGGGAGAAGTCGATCCGGGCCCGAGCCGTGCGTATCAAGTCGAAGACGTCTGCTTCGGGCGCGGCGGTGAACACCGAGCGAGGTGAGGGCGGGCCGACGAGCGTAGGAGGAGGCTTGGCTGCTGCCGTCGCCGCGGGTGCGCCGACGACGATCGTTCCGTTGCGCCCTCGTCCGTCAAGATATCCGTCCTCGGCCAGGCGCTGGTAGGCCTCCGTGACCACGCCACGTGATACACCCAGTTCACCGGCCAGGACCCGCGTGGCCGGCAACCTGCTTCCCATCGGCAGGCGCCTGTCCGCCAGCGCGAGCCGGATCTGCTGGGCCAGCCACTCGGACTTCCCGCCGCTCGGCGCCTCCTCGATGGCCAGATGAAGGAAGTCGGCCCCAGACACTATGGACCGGCGAGGAGTGCCCTCATTGGATCTGTTCACCGGTCCATAGTCGCAGCAGGGTGAGCCCATGAACACAACCACGACGCCTTCCGCCCCTGTCCCGGCGGCCGACTACGTACACGGATACTCACGGCGTGAGGGCCGTCGGCTGGGCGACCAGGCGGACACACTGGCGCAGCTGCTGCACGCCGGAACCGCCTACCCCGCCGGCAGCCGAGTGCTGGAGGTCGGCTGCGGGGTCGGCGCTCAGACAGTCCATCTGCTCCGCTCCAGCCCCGGGGCGCACATCGTCGCGGTCGACCAGTCCGCGAAGTCGCTCACGCAGGCCCGTGCCCACGTCGCCGGCGTCGCGCCCGAGGCGCAGGCGCAAGTGGAGTGGCACCACGCAGACGTGTTCGACCTTCCCTTCGCCGACGCGGAGTTCGACCACGCTTTCGTGTGCTTCGTCCTGGAACACCTGACGGACCCCCGGCGGGCGCTGGCCCAGCTACGGCGCGTGCTGCGGCCCGGGGGCACCATCACCCTGATCGAGGGGGACCACGGATCGGTGGTCTTCCACCCTGCCAGCGTCCATGCCCAGGCAGTGATCGACTGTCAGGTCCGACTCCAGGCGGCGGCCGGAGGCGACGCGCTGCTCGGTCGGCAACTGCAGCCATTGCTGGCCGGCGCCGGATACGACAGCGTTGAAGTCCGTCCACGCACGGTCTATGCCGACCAGACCCGGCCGGGGTGGGTCGAGGGATTCACCCGCAACACCTTCATCGCGATGGTCGAATCCGTACGGGACACCGCGCTGGCCGCCGCCCTGATCACTCCGGCCGACTGGGACCAGGGGATCACAGACCTGTACCGGACCGCCCACGACGGGACGTTCCACTACACGTTCTTCAAAGCCGTCGCCGTGAACCCGCCCGGGGGTCCTGCACGGTCTCCTCGGCTCTCGTGAGCAGTCCTCTTACCACGTCCGCCGCTTTCCCCGGGGCCCCGGGGAAAGCGGCGGGGCCCCACCCCGGCCGATC